>NZ_JBBDQW010000030.1:0-7689 GCF_040905785.1 Tistlia sp. | reverse complement strand
CGCATGCGCACGCCGGCGACCAGCGTCTCGAAGGCGCGCTCGTACTCGCCGTCGTAGTGCGCCACGTCGGTCGAGGTGCCGCCCATGTCGAAGGTGATGATCTTGCCGAAGCCGCCCATGGCCGCGGTGCGCACGGCGCCGACGATCCCGCCGGCCGGGCCCGAGAGGATCGAGTCCTTGCCCTGGAAGGTGCGCGCGTCGGTCAGGCCGCCGTTCGACTGCATGAACATCAGGCTGACGGCGTCGGGCGTACCGGCGCCGAGCTGCCCGGCGACCTGGTCGACGTAGCGCCGCAGGATCGGCGAGAGGTAGGCGTCGACCACCGTGGTGTCGCCGCGGCCGACCAGCTTCATCAGCGGGCTGACCTCGTGGCTGACGCTGACCTGGGTGAAGCCGATCTCCCGGGCCAGGCGCGCCACGGCGCGCTCGTGCTCGGGGTAGCGGTAGCCGTGCATGAAGGCGATGGCGACCGAGCGGATGCCGTCGTCGAAGGCCTGCTGCAGGCCCGTCCGCGCGGCCTCCAGGTCGGCCGGCTTCAGGACCTCGCCGTCGGCGCGGACGCGCTCCGGGATCTCGATGACCCGCTCGTAGACCAGCTCGGGAAGCTCGATCCGGCGGGCGAAGATCTTCGGGCGGTTCTGGTAGCCGATGCGCAGCTGATCGGCGAAGCCCTCGGTGATCGCCAGCAGCGTGCGGTCGCCCTTGCGCTCGAGCAGGGCGTTGGTCGCGACCGTCGTGCCCATCTTCACGGCCTCGACGCGCTCGGCCGGAATCCGGGCTTCGCGCTCCAGGCCCAGGAGGTCGCGGATGCCCTGGATCGCGGCGTCCCGGTACTGCTCGGGGTTCTCGCTCAGCAGCTTGTGGGTCCGGATCGTGCCGTCGGGCGCGCGGCCCACCACGTCGGTGAAGGTGCCGCCGCGGTCGATCCAGAACTGCCAGTTGCCGCCGCTCGCAAGACCGTCCGCCATGATCGCTCCCTCTCGTTCGGAAGCCGGGATTGACGACGCTGGGGGCGGAAAAGTCAACGCCGGGAAGCGGGGGCGATCCTGCGGCCGAACGCAGGGACGGCAGCCCGCCGATTCCGATCGAAGACGCGCGTCGGTTATGGTCCGCTTCAACTAAAACGACGCAGAAATCGAATGAATACAGATAGCAGTTCCTCGTCTTTACGAAGCAGGCGGCGCGCGCCGGGGAATCCGGCAAGGGCTTCGCGGTGGTCGCCTCCGAGGTCAAGAACCTGGCGACCCAAACCGCCAAGGCGACCGAGGAGATCGGCCAGCAGATCGCCTCGATCCAGGCCGAGACCGGCGGCGCGGTCGACTCGATCGCCGAGATCAACTCCGTGGGCGCCGAGCTCAGCGAGATCGCCGGGGCGATCGCCTCCGCAGTCGAGGAGCAGTCGGCAGCGACCAGCGAGATCTCCGGTAACGTGACGCAGGCCTCGGCCGGGACCGCCGAGGTCAGCCGTGCCATCGAGGGCGTCGCCACGGCGACACGCCAGGCCGGCGCCGCCGCCGGCCAGGTGCTCGACTCCTCGCAGCAGCTGAACCGCGAATCCGAGGAGCTGCGGCAGCTCGTCGACCGCTTCCTGGCCGACGTCCGCGCCGCCTGAGACAGGCGCCTTGCGGCAGAGTGACGGGGCCCCCCCGCGCCCCCGGCGGGCCCGCGGCCGTTCGGGGAGGGGCCGGGGAAACCCTAACTTCACAATTGCCGACGAAGGTCGGGGCCGAACGGCGGGCACCCGCCCGTGCCGACCCCCTGCCCCACGAGGATCCTCCGACATGTCGAGCGACTACCTGAAGGAACGCCTGGCCTTCGCCCAGATCGATTCCGAGACCGGCGCCCTGCTGCGCGCAGCCAAGCCCTGGCTCGAGCAGGTGCTCCCGGGCATCCTCGACAGCTTCTACCGGCACATCGACGCTTTCCCGGAAACCGCGGCCTTCTTCCCGGACGCCCGGACCAAGCAGCACGCCAGGGACGCCCAGTTCGAGCACTGGAAGCTGATCCTGGACGGACGCTTCGACCAGACCTACGTCGCCTCTGTCCGGCGCATCGGCGAGGTCCACCAGCGGCTCGGCCTGGAGCCACGCATCTACATCGGCGGCTACTCCTTCCTCCTGACCAGCCTGATCGCGGCGATCGCCGAGCGCCCCGGATCGCGCTGGTCGAAGCGTGCGGCCGCCGAGCGCTCGGGGCTGCAGGAGGCGGTGACCAAGGCCGCCCTGCTCGACATGGACTTCGCCATCTCGATCTACCTGGAGGCCGGCGAGAGCGCGAAGGTCGCGACCATGGGCAGGATCGCCGACAGCTTCGACCGCGACGTCAAGAGCATCGTCGAGAGCGTCTCCGGCGCCGCCGCTGAGCTGCACGACACCGCCAGGGCGATGTCGGACATGGCGACGCGCACCGGCGAGCGCGCCACCGGAGTCGCGGCAGCGGCCGAGCAGGCGACCGACAACGTCACCACCGTCGCCTCGGCCGCCGAGGAGATGTCCAACTCGGTCCGCGAGATCTCGAGCCAGGTCCATTCGGCGACGCGCATCGCCCGCCTGGCGGTGACCCGCGCCGAGGAAACCGACGCAACGGTGCGCACCCTGGTCGAGACCGCCGACAGGATCGGCTCGGTGGTCACGCTGATCTCGGAGATCGCCGAGCAGACCAACCTGCTGGCGCTCAACGCGACCATCGAGGCGGCGCGCGCCGGCGAGGCCGGCAAGGGCTTCGCCGTCGTGGCCTCGGAGGTCAAGAACCTGGCGACCCAGACCGCCAAGGCGACCGAGGAGATCGGCCAGCAGATCACGACCATGCAGACCATCACCGGCAACGCCGCCGAGGCCATCGCCGAGATCGGCAAGGCGATCAACGAGATCGACGAGGTCTCCGCCTCGATCGCCTCTGCGGTCGAGGAGCAGTCGGCGGCGACCGGCGAGATCGCCCGCAACACGCAGGAGGCCTCGACCGGCACCCGCGGGGTCAGCGGCGAGATCGCTTCGGTGCAGCAGGGCTCACCGAGGCCGGCGCGGCCGCCAGCCAGCTGGTCTCCGCCGCCGGGCAGCTCAGCGAGCAGGCCGGGCAGCTCAGCCACCGCGTCGCCGGATTCCTGGCCGAGGTCCGCGCCGCCTGATCCGGCCCGCGAGCGGCGGGCGGTTCCTCGGGCGCGTCCCCCCTGCTGCAATGCCGCATCGCAATATGACCTCTTGCCGACGGCGGATCGCGGCGGCAGGATGCGCGCGGTCGAGGCATAGATGAGCATCTGGGGAAAAATCGTCGGCGGCGCCGCCGGCTTCATGCTGGGCGGGCCCTTGGGCGCGTTGATCGGCGGTCTCGCCGGCCACGCGGTCGATTCCATGCGCGAGTCGACCCGCCAGGACTTGCTCAAGGACCAGAGCGGCGGCGCAGGCGCCGACGCGGACAGCGCCACCTACGAGCACCACGGTACCGGCGAGGCCGGCGACAGCGCCCGCTCGATCGCCTTCACCATCGGCGTCATCGTACTCGGCGCCAAGATGGCCAAGGCCGACGGCAAGGTCACCAAGGACGAGGTCTCCGCCTTCAAGGAGGTCTTCCGGGTGCCGCCGGAGGAGATGAAGAACGTCGGGAAGATCTTCAACCAGGCGCGCCGCGACGCCTACGGCTACGAGCCCTACGCCCGCCAGCTCGGCCAGATGTTCAAGGGCCGGCCGCGCGTGCTCGAGGAGCTGCTCGACGGCCTGTTCCACATCGCCCGCGCCGACGGCGCGATCGCCGAACAGGAGATCGAGTTCCTGCGCAAGGTCGCCACGGCCTTCGGCTTCGACGAGGCCGACTGGGCGCGCATCCGCGCCGCCAACATGGGCCCCGACCAGCGCGACCCCTACACCGTCCTCGGCGTCCGCCACGACGACGACGCCGAGACCATCAAGGCGGCCTACCGCAAGCTGGTCCGCGAGAACCACCCGGACAAGCTGATCGCCCAGGGCATGCCCGAGGAGTTCGTCGCCGTGGCCAACAGCAAGCTGGCGACCATCAACCAGGCCTACGACGAGGTCCGGAAGCGCCGGGGGCTGTGATGCGCCCCGGCCAGCCGACCTGACCTGATCCCATGCCCCCTGTGCCCAAGAGCCCGCCCGCCAGGACACCGGCGGCGGCCGCCAAGTCGCCGCCGCTGATCGCCCTGCAGTCGGTTGCCGTGGACCTCGGCGACCGCAAGCTGTTCGAGGGCCTGGACCTGGCCCTGGCGCGCGGCGAGCGCGCCTGCCTGGTCGGGCGGAACGGCAGCGGCAAGTCGACGATCCTGCGCCTGCTCTGCGGCCAGCAGGACCCCGACGGCGGCCAGCGCTTCCTGCAGCCCGGCACCCGCGTCGGCTACCTGCCGCAGAACCCGGAGTTGGCCGCCGGGACCACGGTGCGCGACTACGTCGGCGCCGAGCTCGAGCCCGAGGCACTGCATCTGGCCGAGGCGGCGATCGAGCGCCTGGGCCTCGACCCCGAGGCGCAGCTCGGCACCCTGTCGGGCGGCGCCGGGCGACGCGCGGCCCTGGCCCGCGTGCTCGCCGGCCGCCCCGAGGTGCTGCTGCTCGACGAGCCGACCAACCACCTGGACCTGCCGACCATCCTGTGGCTCGAGGAGGAGCTCAACCGCTGGCGCGGCGCGCTGCTGACGATCAGCCACGACCGCCGCTTCCTCGAGACCGTCTCCTCGGTCGTGCTGTGGCTCGACCGCGGCACGCTGCGGCGCATGGAGCGCTCCTTTGCCCACTTCGACGCCTGGGTCGAGGAGGTCGCCGCCGGCGAGGCGCGCGAGCTCGACCGGCTCGGCAACGTGCTGCGCCAGGAGGAGCACTGGCTGCAGCGCGGCGTCACCGCCCGGCGCAAGCGCAACGAGGGCCGGCTGGCGCGCCTCAAGGACCTGCGCTCGACCCGCGCCAAGCTGCTGCAGCGCCGCCAGGGCGAGGCGCAGATCGAGATCGCCGAGGCCGAGCGCGGCGGCACCGTGGTCATCGAGGCAGAGGGCCTGACCAAGCGCTTCGACGGCCACGCCATCATCGAGGACTTCTCGACGCGGATCCGCCAGGGCGACCGCATCGGCCTGGTCGGGCGCAATGGCGCCGGCAAGACCACCCTTATCAACCTGCTGCTCGGCCGGCTCGAGCCCGATGCCGGCCGGGTCCGTCTCGGCAGCGGCGTCCAGGCCGAGGTCTTCGACCAGCACCGCGCGGCCCTCGATCCCGACGCCAGCCTGTGGCAGACGCTCTGCCCGACCGGCGGCGACATGATCCAGGTCGGCGACCGCCAGCGCCACGTCGTCGCCTACCTGCGCGACTTCCTGTTCGAGGAGGCCCAGATCCGCCAGCCGGTGCGCGCGCTGTCCGGCGGCGAGAAGAACCGCCTGCTGCTGGCGCGCCTCTTCGCCCGGCCCTCGAACCTGCTGCTGCTCGACGAGCCGACCAACGACCTCGACATGGACACCCTGGACCTGCTCGAGGAGGTGCTGGCCGACTACCGCGGCACCCTGCTGCTGGTCAGCCACGACCGCGACTTCCTGGACCGCCTGTGCAGCTCGGTGATCCTGCTCGACGGCCTCGGCGGGGCGGCGGAGTATCCCGGCGGCTACAGCGACGCGATCCGCCAGGCCGGCGGCCTGCCGGCGGCGGTGATGCGCGGCGCGGCGCCGGCCGGCCGCTCGGCGCCGCCGCCGCCGGCCCCGTCGCCCCCGGCCCGGCCGGCGCGCGGCGCCAAGCTGAGCTACAAGGAGCAGCGCGACCTCGACCTGCTGCCCGGCCGCATCGCGGCCTTGGAGCGGGAGATCGCGGAGCTCGAGGCTGAGCTCGCGGACGCCGCGCTCTACAGCCGCGATCCCGAGCGCTTCGAGGCGGGCAGCCGGCGCCTGGAGGCGGCGCGCGGCGAGCTGGAGGCCGCGGAGACGCGCTGGCTCGAGCTGGAGGAGAAGCGCGAGCGCCTGGCCGGGGAAGCCGGCGGGTGAAGTACCTCGCGATCCCGCCGCTGCATCTGCTCGGCTTCATCGGCATCATGGTGATCTGGGGCTTCAACTTCGCGATGGCGAAGTGGGGCCTGCGCGAGATGTCCCCGATGCTGCTGATGACGCTACGCTTCGCCATCGTCGCCGCCGTGCTGCTGCCCTTCGTGCCGCGGCCGACCGGGCGCTGGCGCGAGATCCTGCTGCTGTCCTTCCTGCTCGGCTTCCTGCACTTCGCCATGATGTTCACCGGGCTGGACGGCATCGACGCCTCGACGGCGGCGATCGCGATCCAGCTCCAGGTGCCCTTCGCCTCGCTGCTCGCGGTGCTGTTCTTCAAGGACAAGCTGGGCTGGCGGCGCCTGCTCGGCATGGCGATCGCCTTCGCCGGGGTCGCCGTGGTCGCCGGCGAGCCGCGCCTGGCCGGCAGCTATCTCTCGCTCGGGCTGGTCGTCGGCGCGGCGCTGATCTGGGCGGTCTCCAACCTGCTGGTCAAGGCGCTCCACGAGGTCTCCGGCTGGACCATCGCCGGCTGGATGTCGCTCTTCGCGACGCCGCAGCTGGCGCTCGGCTCCTGGCTGATCGAGGACGGGCAGCTGGCCGCGCTGCGCGACGCCAGCTGGCTCGCCTGGTCGGCGGTCGCCTACACCAGCCTCGCGGTCATGGTCGTCGGCTACGGCGGCTGGTACTGGCTGCTCAAGCGCCATCCGGTCAGCGTCGCCATGCCCTTCACCCTGCTGCTGCCGATCTTCGGCGCCGGTTCGGGCGTTCTGGCGCTCGGCGAGAGCCTGACCCCGGGCCTGCTGCTCGGCGGCGCGCTGGTCGTCGTCGGCGTCGGCATCATCGTGATCCGCCGGCCGACCACGACCGAGCCGACGGCCGAGCGCGTCTAGCCTGGAGGCCCCGCCTTGAGCGAGCTGACGATGGAAGCGCGCCCCTCGCCCAACCACGACGCACGGCCGGCTGGCCAGCCGATCGAGATCCTGCTGCTGCACTACACCGGCATGACCAGCCCCGAGGCCGCCCTGGAGCGGCTCTGCGACCCGGCCGCCAAGGTCAGCGCCCACTACCTGATCGAGGAGGACGGCCGGATCTGCCGCCTCGTCGCGGAGCCGCGGCGGGCCTGGCACGCCGGCCTCGCGGAATGGCGCGGCCGCGGCGACCTCAACGCCCGCTCGATCGGCGTCGAGCTGGTGAACCCGGGCCACGAGTGGGGCTACCGTCCTTTCCCCGAGGCCCAGACCCGGAGCCTGATCGCGCTCTGCCGGGAGATCCTGGCGCGCCACCCGATCCCGCGCCGCCAGGTGCTGGGCCACAGCGACGTCGCGCCGCTGCGCAAGGACGACCCCGGCGAGCTGTTCGACTGGGCGTGCCTGGCGGCGGCCGGGATCGGCCTGTGGCCGGAGGGCGCGCCGCCGGCCGAGCCCGACGAGGCGCTGGCGCGCCGGCAGCTCGCGGCCTTCGGCTACGGCTACCTGGAGCAGGACTTCGCCGCGGTGCTGCGCGCCTTCCAGCGCCACTTCCGCCCCGCCGCCGTGACCGGCACGCTCGACCCCGAGACGGCCGGCCGCCTCGCCGCGCTGGCTGCCCTGACCCGGACGCCCGCCGCCGATTGACCGGGGCCGATTGACCGGGGCCGATTGACCGGGCGCCGCGCAGAGCCTACATGGCTGCCGACGCCAGACGGCCGGATGGCCGCCTTCGTGGGGGGGGGGGGGGGGGGGGGGGGGGGG
>NZ_JBBDQW010000029.1:125408-148898 GCF_040905785.1 Tistlia sp. | reverse complement strand
AGCACCGCCGGGCCGCCCTCGGCGAGCAGCCGGGTCTGGATCTCGGTCATCTCCAGGACCGTCGAGACCGGCTCGCGCACGCGCACCAGGCGCTGGCTGGATTCGAGCTTTTCGATGAAGTCGCGCAGGCTGCGGTAGGGCATGGCCGCCAACTTACTGCGCGCGCCGGCGGCGGCACCAGGGGGCAAAGGCTACGGGGGTGGCTACGGGAGGGCCAGCGGTACCGCGTCCGGCGGTTGACAGAAAAGCTTCACGCAAGCGTCATTGCGCCGACAACGGCGGCCCGGCACCGTTCCGCCGGGACCGGCCCGACAAGGCAAGGGGAGGAGCGAGCAGGATGGCGAAGGGAATTGGGGCCAAGGCGGCGCTGCTGGCGGCGGCTGTATTGATGAGCGGCCTGGCGAGCGGCCTGGCGGGCGGTCCAGCGGCGGCGGCTTCCGGCAAGCTGGTGCTCTATACCAGCCAGCCCAACGCCGACGCGCAGCAGACGGTCGACGCCTTCACCGCCAGGCATCCGGACGTCGAGGTCGAGTGGGTACGCGACGGCACGACCAAGGTGATGGCCAAGCTGCGCGCCGAGATCGCCGCCGGCGCGCCGCAGCCGGACGTCCTGCTGATCCCCGATTCCGTGACCATGGCCGGCCTCAAGCAGGAAGGCCGCCTGCTGGCCTACCCCGAGGCGCCGGTCGGCCCCTACGACCCCGGGCTGTACGACAAGGACCTGACCTGGTTCTCGACCAAGCTGATCACCACCGGCATCGTCTACAACACCGCGGCGACCATGAAGCCGGCCTCCTGGAAGGACCTGCTGAAGCCGGAGGCCAAGGGCCAGATCGTCATGCCGAGCCCGCTGACCTCGGGCGCCGCCATGATCCACCTGGAAACCTTGACCGCCGATCCCGAGCTCGGCTGGGACTACTACGAGGCGCTCGCCGAGCAGGGCGCGCTGGCGAGCGGCGGCAACGGCGGCGTCTTCAAGGCCGTCGCGGGCGGCGAGAAGCTCTACGGCGTGGTCATCGACTTCCTGCCGATCCGCGAGAAGGCCAAGGGCTCGCCGGTCGAGTTCGTCTTCCCCTCCGAGGGCGTCTCGGCGGTCACCGAGCCGGTCGCGATCCTGTCCAGCGCCAGGAACCCCGAGGCGGCCAAGGCCTTCGTCGACTTCCTGCTGTCCCGCGAGGGCCAGGAGCTGGCGGCCGCCCAGGGCTACCTGCCGGCCGACCCCGAGGTGACGCCGCCCGAAGGTTTCCCCGCGCCCTCGTCGATCGAGGTCATGCCCTTCGACCCCGAGCAGGCGCTGACCGAGGAGGTCGCGCACAAGAAGGCCTTCGCGGAGCTGTTCGGCGGCTGACCGGACCCTTGCTCCCGTGAACCCTGCGCGTGGGAGCAGGGGAGGCGGCGGCGAGCTGGGCCTGCTCGCCGCCTTCGTCGTCTTCCTCTGCCTGGTCAGCCTGCTGCCGATGGCGCGCCTCCTGTGGGAGGGCGTGGCGCCGGGCGGCGACCCGCAGCTCGCGGTGCTGGCCGAGGTGCTGTCGGCGGGCAGCACCTGGCGGGCGACCGCCAACTCGCTGCAGTCGGCGCTCGGCGGCACGGCGATCTCGCTGCTGCTCGGCGGCGTCTTCGCGTTGCTGGTCGCCCTGACCGACATCCGCGCCAAGCCGGCGCTGGTCTTCTGCTTCCTGCTGCCGCTGATGATCCCGCCGCAGATCACGGCCCTGTCCTGGGCACAGCTGTTCGGGCCGGCCAGCCCGCTGCTCAACACCCTGGGCCTGGCGCCGCCCCCGGGCAGCCCGCACCCGCTCTACTCGGCCGGCGGCGTCACCCTGCTGCTCGGCATCCAGCACGCGCCCCTGGTCTTCCTGGCGCTGCGCGCCGGCCTGCGGACCCTGCCGCGCGAGCAGGTCGAGGCGGCGCGCGCCGCCGGCGCCGGGCGCTGGCGCGTGCTCTTCACCGTGATCCTGCCGCTGATGACGCCGGTGCTGGTCGCCGGCGCCGCCCTCTCCTTCGTCTCGGCGATCGGCAACTTCGGCATCCCGGCCCTGCTCGGCATCCCGGCGGGCTACACCGTGCTGCCGACGCTGATCTACCAGCGCCTCTCCAGCTTCGGACCCGCCGTGATCTCCGAGGTCGCGGTGCTGTCGATCCTGGTCGGGCTGATCGCCGCCGGCGGGCTGCTGCTGCAGTCGCTGGTTCTGAGGCGGCGCGACTACCGGAGCTTCACGGCCGTCTCGCAGCTGCTGTCCTACCGCCTGGGCGCGAGCCGGCGGCTCGCCGAGGCGGCGAGCTGGACGGTGATCGCACTGATCCTGATCGTGCCGCTCGTGGCTCTCGTCGCGACCTCCCTGGTGACCGCCTACGGGGTGCCGCTGTCGGCCGGCACGGTCACCCTCGGCAACTACGTCGAGGTGCTGTTCCGCCAGGCGGTGACGCTGCGCGCCTTCGCCAACTCCTTCGTCCTGGCCGGCGCCGCGGCGCTGCTGCTGGTCGCGGTCGCCGGGCCGCTCGGCTATTTCCTGGTCTGGCGGCGCTCGCCGCTGCTGCGCGGCCTCGAGCTGGTCGCCGAGCTGCCCTACGCGCTGCCCGGGGTGGTGCTGGCGATCGCCTGCATCCTGGTCTTCCTGAAGCCGCTGCCGGTCCTGGGCGTCGGCCTCTACGGCACGCTCTGGATCATCCTCTTCGCCTACCTGGCGCGCTTCCTGACCCTGGCGCTGAGGCCGACCGTCGCCGCCTTCCACCAGCTCGACCGCGCGCTCGAGGAGGCCGCGCAGGTCGCGGGCGCGCGCTTCCTGCGCCGGCTGCGCGACATCGTGCTGCCGCTGGTCGCCCCGGCCGCCGCGGCCGGCGGCCTGCTGGTCTTCATGACCGCCTTCAACGAGCTGACCGTCTCGGCGCTGCTCTGGTCGGGCGGCAACGAGACCCTCGGCGTCCTGGTCTTCAACCTCGACGACGGCGGCTCGACGGTGCTGGCCTCGGCGGTCGCGGTGCTCGCCGTGCTGGCGATCGTCGTCCTGATGGCGCTGCTGCAGCTCCTGGCACCGCGCCTGCCTGCCGGCGTCCTGCCCTGGGGCCGTTAGAGCTGTTCGGTCGAGCGGGGGATCACCCACCCGCCCTTGATCGCGACGCCGACCGCCTGGCCCGTCTCGGGCGCGCTCGCCTCGGGCTCGAGCAGCAGCAGGCTCGTGTCCGGATCCGCTTCGGGGCGCAGCTCGACCGCGACCCGGCCGCCCCGGTAGACGGTGCGGCGCACCCGCGCCGGCAGGGTCCCGGGCGTCTCGGCCGCGGCGAGCCTCAGGTGCTCCGGGCGCAGGCTGACGAGGACCCGGCCCGGGGCCTGGTCCGGGCGCGCACGCAGGCTCGCGCGGCAACCCCAGAGCGAGACCCGCGCCCGCCCGTCCGCCTCGAAGCCCAGCAGCTCGCCCTCGAGGAGGCTGCCTTCGCCGATGAAGCCGGCGACCATGGCCGTCTCCGGCTCGTTGTAGAGCGCGCGCGGCGGCGCCACCTGTTGCAGGCGGCCCTGGTGCATCACGGCGATGCGGTCGGCCAGCGCCATCGCCTCGGCTTGGTCGTGGGTGATGTAGACCATGGTCGCGCCGGTCTTGTCGTGGAAGGCGGCGAACTCCTCCTGCATGGCGGCGCGCAGGTGCACGTCGAGGTTGGCCAGCGGCTCGTCGAGCAGCACCAGCGGCGGCTCCATGACCAGGCAGCGGGCCAGGGCGACGCGCTGGCGCTGGCCGCCGCTGAGGTCGGCCGGGCGGCGCCCGGCGAAGCCCTCCAGCCCGGTCGTCGCCAGGGCGGCGTCGCGGCGGCGCGCCAGCTCGGCCCGGCCGAGGCCGGCGACCTTGAGCGGGTAGGCGACGTTCTCGGCGACGCTCATGTGCGGCCAGAGCGCGTAGGACTGGAAGACCAGGCCGACACGGCGCTCCTCGGGCGGCACCTGGCGGTCGGGCCCGGCGACCTCGCGGCCGGCGATGCGGATGCGCCCGGCGTCGGGCCGCTCGAAGCCCGCGATCAGGCGCAGCAGGGTCGTCTTGCCGCAGCCGGAGGGGCCGAGCAGCGCCAGGAACTCGCCGTCGGCGACGGCCAGGTCGACGGCGGCGACCGCCGGGTGGCCGTCGAACTGCTTGGTGACGGCGTCGAGAAGAAGCTCGGCCATATCGGGGAAAGGTCTCTCGGCAGGGGTGGCGGCGCGCGATACTAGTCCAGCATCGCCGGCGACTGAACAGGGGGGCGCCAGCGTCGTCGGCAGAGTCGTCGGCCGCACAGCGATCCGCCCGGCGGACCGGAACATCCGCGCCGAGCGACCGTTTACCTGGCGGAGCCGGTGCCGCGCGCAGCCGCGACGCTGCGCCGCCTTGCATCGCGGCCGGCGAACGCGCTTGATCGGCTCGGAGCCGCCGGTGCAGGGTGACCGGCAGGATTCGTAGAAGTAGAATGCAGGCGAGTGGCGAGCATGCAACAGTACTGGGTCGTCGGCGGCGAGTACCGCGACACTAAGTTCCAGGTTCCGGTCGGCGAGCGGGAGCAGTGGCTGGGTCCCTATCCCAGCTATGACGATGCCAAGGCGGAATGGGCGCGGCGCGCCTGGAAGACCGTCGACGAGGCGCACACGCGCTACCGCATCGAGAAGATCGACCAGGACGAAGTCCCGCCCTGCACGGACTGAGCGGAGCAGGCGACGCACGGCCCCGCCGCCCCGTGCCCTGGCCGCTGCCCGAAGCCGCGGCCGAGCGTCTGGCCCTGGCGCTCGACTACCCCTACGCCGCGCCGAACGAATCCTTTCTCTTCGCCGAAGGCCGCGAGCAGCCGATCGCGGCCGCCGACTTCGATGGCCGCCGCCCCGTCATCGCCCACGGCTCCAACCGCGCGCCCGCCCAGTTGCTGCGCAAGTTCGGCGCCGCCGCCGAGATACCCGTCACCTACGTCTGGCTCGAGGGCTACGACGTCGTTTACGCCGCCCATGTCACCCGCTACGGCGCGATCTCCTCGACCCTGCAGCGCGCGCCCGGCTGCCGCGTGCGGGTCGCGCTGACCTGGCTGACCGCCGGTCAGCTGGCGTGCATGCACGAAACCGAGGGCGCCGCGAGCTACCCCTTCGGCCGGCTCGAGGGGGTGGCGCTGGAGCCGGAGGCCGGGCCGGCGGCGCGCTCGCTCTGCTGCTATGTCAACGCCTTCGGCAGCCTGGCCGAGGCCGGCCGCGCCGTCGGCCTGGCGCTGCTCCGGGCCGAGGGCCGGCCCCACGGTGCCTGCCTGCAGCGCGATCTGCAGGAGCGGCTGCGTGCCCGGCACCATCCGGTCGATGCCCTGAACGACCACGTGCTCGCGCTGATCGCCGACGAGCGCCGCCGCCGGGCGCTGGCTGCGAAGCTGCGCGCCGAGGCGCTGCCGCTCGACCTGCCGGATTTCGTCAAGGGCGCGCGCTAGCCCAGCACCCGCCAGACCACCGCGTTGCGCAGGTCGCTGTCCTCGAGCTCGCGGCTGGTCGGGACGCCGTAGCAGGCGAGCCGCTCCAGCCCCGCCTTCGGCAGGTAGTTGCGGCCGGGGTCGCCGAGCAGGACCAGGGCGCCGCGCGCCGCCAGGGCCTGCAGCCAGGCGAAGGCACGCTCGGCCATCGGCCGCTCGTAGCAGACGTCGCCGGCCAGCACGACCTCCCAGCCCTCGTCGCGGCCGACCAGGTCGTCGCTGCTCACCGTCACAGTCAGGCCGTTGAGCGCGGCGTTGAGGCGGATCGCGGCGAGGGCGTAGGAGTCGATCTCGCTCGCCTCGACGCTCGCGGCGCCGGCTCGTGCCGCGGCGAGACCGGTGACGCCGCTGCCGGCCGCGAAGTCCAGGACGGTCCTGCCGGCGACGACCTCCGGGTGGTCGAGCAGGTAGCGCGCCAGGCCCTGGCCGCCGGCCCAGGCGAAGGCCCAGTAGGGCGGCGGCAGGCCCAGGGCCTCGAGGTCGGCCTCGGTCGCCTGCCACAGCGGGATCACCTCGCTGGCCAGGTGCAGGCGCAGCTCGGGAATCAGCGAGGGCGATTCGACGGCGGTCTGGGCGCGGACGAAGGCCTCGGGGTCCTGGGCCATCGCCGCGCCGCCTGTCAGGCCGCCAAGGGCGCGGCGAGGAGGCCGGCGAGCAGCAGCCAGCCGGTCCAGCGGTTCGACCTGAACAGCAGCAGGCAGCGGCGCGGGTCGTCGATCTCGAGCCGCCGGACCTGCCAGGCGAGCTGCGCCGCGACGCCGAGCAGGCCCAGGTAGAACGGCCAGGCGAGGCCGGCCGCCCCGCCCGCCGCGGCGAACAGCAGCAGCGCCGCCGCGTAGAAGCCGACCAGCCAGGGCCGGGTGCGTGTGCCGAGCTTGAGGGCCGAAGACTTGACGCCGATCAGGGCGTCGTCCTCCTTGTCCTGGTGGGCGTAGATGGTGTCGTAGCCGAGCGTCCAGAAGATGCCGGCGAGGTAGAGCAGGACCGGCGGCCAGTCGAGGCTCCCGGTCACCGCCGCCCAGCCCATCAGGGCGCCCCAGTTGAAGGTCAGGCCGA
This sequence comes from Tistlia sp., assembly GCF_040905785.1. Classification (NCBI taxonomy): domain Bacteria; kingdom Pseudomonadati; phylum Pseudomonadota; class Alphaproteobacteria; order Rhodospirillales; family Rhodovibrionaceae; genus Tistlia; species Tistlia sp. Next base: position 142,385 of record NZ_JBBDQW010000029.1, on the reverse strand, counting down.
GCCAGAGCTGCGGCCAGTAGGTGATCCGCTTCATCAGCGGGTAGGGGAAGACCAGCAGCAGCGAGGCGAGGCCGAGCCAGGCCGCGGCCTCGGAGAGCTGCAGCAGGATCGCCAGCCCGAGCAGCAGCAGCCCCGCCAGGAAGGCCAGGGCCTGGCGCGGCGAGACCTGGCCGCTCGGGATCGGCCGTTCGGCGGTGCGCGCGACCCTGGCGTCGTAGTGGCGGTCGAGCAGGTCGTTGACCGTGCAGCCGGCGCCGCGCATGACCATCGCGCCGACGCCGAACAGCAGGTAGAGCCAGAGGTCCGGGGCCTGGCCCAGGCTGGCCTGCGCCAGCGCGATCGACCACCAGCAGGGGAACAGCAGCAGCCAGGTGCCGATCGGCCGGTCGAGCCGGGCGAGCCGCAGGTAGGGCCGCCAGCCCTCCGGTGCCAGGCGCAGCACCGGCGCGTCGGCACGGATGTCGCTCGCGCCCGAGGGGGCGCCCGAGGGGGCGGGGCGGCTCATGGCGCAAGGCATAGCGCCGGGGCAGGGGCGCTGTCACGAGTCCTCGGATGCCGCCCTCGGCCGGTCGCGCCGCCGCCCGCCTCCCGCGCTGACAGGCCGCGCGCCTTTGGCTACCTTCCTCGCCATGACCGAGCGCATCGCCACCCGCCTCTTCGTCGAGGACGACCTCGCGGCCGGCCAGTCCGTCGGCCTGGACCGCGAGCGCGCCCACTTCCTGCGCTCGGTGCTGCGCCTCGCCCCCGGCGCGGCCCTGGCGCTCTTCAACGGCCGCGACGGCGAGTGGCTGGCCCGGCTCGAGACGCTCGGCAAGGGCTGGGCCTCGGTCGTCGTCGAGTCCCGGCGCCGCCCGCAGGTCGCCGAGCCGGACCTCTGGCTGGTCTTCGCGCCGATCAAGCGAGCGCGCATCGACTTCGTCGCCGAGAAGGCCAGCGAGCTCGGCTGCGCGCTGCTGCAGCCGGTGCTGACCCGCTTCACCGCGGTCGAGCGGGTCAACGTCCAGCGCTTGGCGGCCAACGCCCGCGAGGCCGCCGAGCAGTGCGAGCGCCTGTCGGTGCCCGAGGTGCGCGAGCCGGTCGCGCTCGACCGGCTGCTCGGCGACTGGGGCGGCCTCAATCCCGACGGCGAGCGCCTGCTGGTCATGGCCGACGAGGGCGGCGCCCACGACCGCAGCCTGCCGCCGCTCGCCGCGGCGATCCGGGCGGCGGTGCGCCCGCCCGCCGACGCCGGGCTTCCGCCCCAGCGCTGGGCGCTGCTGATCGGTCCCGAGGGCGGCTTCGCCGAGCCGGAGCGCGAGCTGCTCGCGGGCCTGCCCTTCGTCGTGCGCGGCACCCTGGGCCCGCGCCTGCTGCGCGCGGACACCGCCGCGGTCGCCGGGCTGGCCCTGCTGCAGTCCGAGGCGGGCGACTGGCGGTAGGCCGGTCCGCCGCCGCCCCCCGCCGCCGCCCGCCGCCCGTGCCCCGGGCGAACAGCTTCTTGCCCGAAGCGGCATAGCTGCCATGACCCGCGAGACTTGACGCGACCCCGGCGCTGCAGCCTTTATCACGGCCGAAAAGCGCCGCCAGAAGCCGCCCCCTGAGACGAGCCGGAGCCCCCAAGACCATGTCCGCACCGCCGCAGGAAGAGGGCGCGCCGATCGAGGATCGCCGGCAGCTCGTCGAGCATCTCGAATCCGGCTGCAAGCCGCGCGAAGCCTGGCGCATCGGCACCGAGCACGAGAAGTTCGCCTTCACCTGGGACGATCTGAAGCCGCTGCCCTACGAGGGCGAGCGCTCGATCCGCCGGCTGCTCGAGCGCCTGGCCGAGGACTTCGGCTGGCAGCCGGTTTTCGAGGACGGCAGGCCGCTGGCGCTGCTCAAGGAGGGCTGCTCGATCACCCTCGAGCCCGGCGGCCAGTTCGAGCTGTCGGGCGCGCCGCTGGAGACGCTGCACCAGACCTGCGACGAGGTCCACACGCACCTGGCCCAGGTCAAGCAGGTCTGCGAGCCGCTCGGCATCGGCATGCTCGGCGTCGGCTTCGCGCCGACCTGGACCCGCGCCGACGTCCAGGAGATGCCCAAGGCGCGCTCGGCGATCATGCGCGCCTACATGCCCAAGGTCGGCTCGCTCGGCCTCGACATGATGCACCGGACCTGCACCGTGCAGGTCAACCTCGACTTCGCCGACGAGCGCGACATGGTGCGCAAGTTCCGCACCTCCCTGGCGCTGCAGCCGGTGGCGACGGCGCTCTTTGCCAACTCGCCCTTCACCGAGGGCAGGCCGAACGGCTTCCTCAGCTACCGCAGCCACATCTGGACCGACACCGATCCCGACCGCTGCGGCATCCTGCCCTTCGTCTTCGAGCCGGGCATGGGCTTCGAGCGCTACGTCGAGCACGTGCTCGACGTGCCGATGTACTTCGTCTATCGCAACGGCCGCTACATCGACGCCGCCGGCCAGTCGTTCCGCGACTTCCTCGAGGGGCGCCTGCCGGCCCTGCCCGGCGAGAAGCCGCTGATCAGCGACTGGGCCGATCACCTGACGACGCTGTTCCCGGAAGTCCGCCTCAAGAAGTACCTGGAGATGCGCGGCGCCGACGGCGGCCCCTGGAACCGGCTCTGCGCCCTGCCGGCGCTCTGGGTCGGGCTGCTCTACGACGAGGCCTCGCTGGCGGCCTGCGAGGACATCGTCGCCGGCTGGACGCCGGAGGACCATGCCTTCCTGCGCAACGAGGTGCCGCGCCGGGCGCTCTCGACGCCCTTCCGGGGCCGGCCGCTGATCGACCTGGCCCGCGAGATCGTCGCGCTCGCCGAGGACGGCCTGCGCCGCCGCGCCAAGGCGGGGCGCGTCAGCCCCGACGAGACCGAGTACCTCTCGGTGCTCCAGGAGGAGGCCGTCCAGACCGGGCGGACCCCGGCCGAGGGCCTGCTCGAGGCCTATACCGACGACCTGCCGGCGCTGTTCCGCGAGTGCGCCTACTAGTTCGCGGCCGCGGCGGTCTATCATCGCCCGCGCGATAACCGGCGGCGAGGGGGCGCCCGGCATGCTTTCGAACGACGAGAAGAGCTTCCTGCGGGAATGGGCGCCGAAGATCCTCGGCACCGCCTACCTGCTCTGCCTGATGGCCATGATCGGCGCACACCCGCGCCCGGGGAGCCTCGACAGCCTGACCGCCGCCCTGGTCGCTGCCTTGCCCTGGGCGCTCGGCCTCGGCGCGCTGACGCTGCTGGCCGCGGTGCTCTGGCGGCGGCGGGCCTGATCCGACTCCCGGGGCATTCGCCAGTCGACGGGGTGACGCGGGTGCTGGCGCGCCCCTTGCATACCGAGGCAGGGAGGAGCGTGAGGCGTCGCGGTGCTCGGCTCGACGCGCGAATTCCCTGAGGCTCCGGCGCGCGCTGTCACGCCGTTCGACAGCGCCCGTCAAGAAGCTTGGCAGAGCCGGTTACTGGACGTCGCGCTCGGCGGCGGCCACAGCCTCGGGAGTGTTCAATCATGTTGTGGAACGACTCGTTGCCCGGCCGGCGGATCGCCCGCCGCCTCGCCGCGTCCGTTCTTGCCGCGCCCCTTCTCGCCGTCCTGCTCGCCGCGGGCGCAACCGACGCACGGGCCGGCGTGCTGCTCAGCGATTCGGCGGTCTTCTCGGCCAACGGCGCCGGCGAGAACTGGAACGGCTGGATCTGGAACACCCAAGCCCCGCCGGCCGACGTCGCGGACCGCTGGAACCTCTACTACTCCAGCTCGCCCGACCCGGCGAACCCGGTGTTCCTGAACTCGGGGAACGGCGCCTCCACCGGCATCGCCTTCGACCTCGGCGTCGGCACCCACAGCTTCCTCGTCTACGGCGAGACCGCCACGACGCAGCTGGATCCGCAGCAACATTTCGTGCTGAGCCTCTACTTCGAAGGCAACCAGGGCGCGCCCGACATCTCGGGGCTCTACGGCCCTGACTGTCCCCTCGTCTGCGCCGCCGGCCATCCGAACGGCCTCGACCTGTTCGGCAACAGCGGGCTCGGCGGCAATGCAGCCGCGCAGGAGGCGGGCACCCTGGTGTTCGCTTCCGGCCCCTACAAAGTCGAGTTGACCGGCTTCAACTGGGCCGTCGGCGACGGCATCGACGCGGTCTGGCCCCACTGGGACAATACCGCGCCCTACTCCAACGGCAGCGGACGGCCGGACTTCGTCGGCCAGGTGGAGCTGCGCGTCACCGCGGTGCCGGAGCCGGCCGGACTCGGCCTGCTCGTGGCGGGGCTGCTCGGCCTCGGCCTGGCCGCCCGGCGTCGCCGCGACGCCCGCGGCTGACACCGCAATCGACGGCGCCAAAGCAAAAGGCCTCCGCCGAACGGCGGAGGCCTTTTTGCGTCCTGGAGGATCGCGGCGCCGGTCAGGCGGCGGCCGTCTCGCCCTTCCGGCTGTCGACGATCTGGCGCTTGATGCGCAGCGCGATCAGTCCGAGCTTGCGGTTCGGGGTGCCGAGCAGGAAGGCGTCGAGCCCGCCGTTGTGCTCGACCGTGCGGATGCCCGCGGTCGAGATGCGCAGCGGCACCATCTTGCCCAGCGCCTCGCTGTAGAGCGAGGTCGACTGCAGGTTCGGCTTGAAGCGGCGCTTGGTCTTGATGTTCGAGTGGCTCACATGGTGGCCACTGATCACGCCCTTGCCGGTGAAGGCGCAGCGTCGAGGCATGGTTCTAATCCGTTGGCTGGCACAAGAACACGAGCGGGTGTGGGCAGCCCGCACCCGGGAGAGCGGGTGTATAGGCGAAGCCCGGGCCGCCCGTCAAGGCGCTCGGCGCCTATTTCTCGCCCAGGAAGGCCTGCAGCAGCGCCTTGGCCGCGGTCGCGGCCGGCTGGCGGCCCTCGGCGACGGCGCGCTCGACCTCGGCCAGTCGGGGCCCGACCGCCGGGTGGGCGCGAAAGGCGCGGAGCAGGGCGTCCTCGATCTCGCTCCACATCCAGGCGCGCGCCTGACCGGCGCGCTTGCGGGCGAGGCCGGCCTCGCCGAGCGCCGCGCGGTGGTCGCCGACCGCCCGCCAGACCGCCTCCAGGCCGCGCGCCTCCAGCGCCGAGACCTGGAGCACCGGGACCTGCCAGTCGGCCGTGGTCGGGCGCAGCATCCTGAGCGCGCTCTGGTATTCGGCGGCGGCGCGCCGCGCCGCCGCCGCGAGCTCTCCATCGGCCTTGTTGACTACGACCAGGTCGGCCAGCTCGACGACCCCCTTCTTGATGCCCTGGAGCTCGTCGCCGCCCGAGGGCAGCAACAGCAGCAGGAAGAGGTCGACCATGTCGGCGACGGCGGTCTCGGACTGGCCGACCCCGACCGTCTCGACGATCGCCACGTCGAAGCCGGCGGCCTCGCAGAGCAGCAGCGCCTCGCGGGTCCGCCGGGCGACCCCGCCGAGCGAGCCGCCGGTCGGCGAGGGCCGCACGAAGGCCTCGGGCGCGCGGGCGAGCCGCTCCATGCGCGTCTTGTCGCCCAGGATCGAGCCGCCGGTGACCCGCGAGGAGGGGTCGACGGCGAGCACCGCGACCCGGTGTCCCTGCTCGATCAGTTGGCCGCCGAGGGCCTCGATGAAGGTCGACTTGCCGGCGCCCGGCGGCCCCGAGATGCCGAGCCTGACCGAGCCGCCGGTCTCCGGCAGCAGGGCGGCGAGCAGCGCCTCGGCGCGTTCGCGGTGGTCGGCCCGGCTCGACTCGACCAGCGTGATCGCGCGCGCCAGCGCCCGGCGGTCGCCGGCGCGGATCTGCGCGGCCTGCTCTTCAACGGTCATGGTTCGGCGCTTAGCACGATTCAGGGCGCCGCGCATCGGGATGGGCGCGGAAGCCCGTCATCCCGGACGCCGCTTTGCCCGGCAGCTTTGCTGCCGTCGGCAAGGCGAGCGATCCGGGATCCAGGGCCGCGCCGCACCGGCTCCCCGGCCCCTGGATCCCGGCTCTCCGCTTCGCGTCGGCCGGGATGACGTGGGGTGGACGACGTGGGGTGGATGACGGCGGGCGGGATGACGGCGGGCGGCTTACCTAGAGCTCGGCCGGCTCGATCGCCGGCTCGCTGCGCTCCTGCTGGCGCCGCCACATCTCGGCGTAGAGGCCGCGCCGGGCGAGCAGCTGGGCGTGGGTGCCGCTCTCGGCGACGCGGCCGCCGTCGAGCACGACGATGCGGTCGGCCTCGACCACGGTCGAGAGGCGGTGGGCGATGACCAGGGTGGTGCGGCCGGCCGAGACCTTGCGCAGCGCGGCCAGGATGTCCTGCTCGGTCTTGGAGTCGAGGGCGCTGGTCGCCTCGTCGAAGACGAAGATGCAGGGCTCCTTGAGCACGGTGCGGGCGATCGCGACCCGCTGCTTCTCGCCGCCGGAGAGCTTCAGGCCGCGCTCGCCGACCGTCGTCTGCCAGCCCTCGGGCAGGCTCTCGACGAAGCCCTCGATGGCGGCGACGCGCGCCGCCTCGGCGATCTCCGCCTGGCTCGCCTCGGGGCGGCCGTAGCCGATGTTGTAGGCGATGGTGTCGTTGAACAGCACGGTGTCCTGGGGAACGATTCCGATCGCGCGGCGCAGCGAATGCTGGGAGACCTCGCGCAGGTCCTGCCCGTCGATGCGGATCGCGCCGCTCTCGACGTCCCAGAAGCGGAACAGCAGGCGCGACAGCGTCGACTTGCCGGCGCCGCTGGAGCCGACCACGGCGACCGTCTGCCCGGCCGGGACGGTGAAGCTGAGGCCGCGCAGGATCGGCCGGTCGGCGTGGTAGCGGAAGTGGACGTCGTCGAACACGACCTCGGCACCCTGGCTGCGCAAGGGCGGCGCGCCGGGACGGTCGGTCACGCCGGGGGCGACCAGCATCAGCTGGAACATGATCTCCATGTCGATCAGCGACTGCTTGATCTCGCGGTAGACGAAGCCGAAGAAATTCAGAGGCTGGGCCAGCTGCATCATGTAGGCGTTGACAGCGACGAAGTCGCCGACGGTCATGACGCCGTCGCGCAGCCGGAAGGCGGCGAGCAGCATCAGGGCCGTGGCGCCGGCCGCCACGATCGCGGCCTGGCCGACGTTGAGGTAGGACAGCGAGGTGCGCGAGGCGGTCGCCGCGGTCTCGTAGGAGCGCAGGCCCTCGTCGTAGCGCCGCGCCTCGTGGGCCTCGTTGCCGAAGTACTTGACCGTCTCGAAGTTGATCAGGCTGTCGATCGCCTTGGTGTTGGCGCGCTGGTCGCTCTCGTTCATGCGCCGGCGCAGCTTGAGGCGCCATTCCGTGACCCGGTAGGTGTAGAAGACGTAGCCGACCACCGTGACCAGGGTGATCGCCGCGAAGGCGAAGCCGTAGAGCGCCCACAGGATGGCCGCGGTCAGGACCAGCTCGATCAGCGTCGGCAGCACCGAGAACAGCGAGAAGTTGAGCAGCGAGTCGATGGCCTTGGTGCCGCGCTCGATGACCCGCGACAGGCCGCCGGTCTGGCGGTCCAGGTGGAAGGCGAGCGACAGCCCGTGCAGGTGCTCGAAGACCTGCAGCGCGACCTTGCGGATCGCCCGCTGCCCGACCTTGGCGAAGAAGGCCTCGCGCAGCTCCTGGAAGCCCAGGCTGGCGACGCGCGCGCCGCCGTAGGCCAGGATCAGGCCGATCGGCAGGGCCGCCTCGGCCGGTACCCCGGCCTCGCCGAGGGCGGTCAGGGCGTCGATCGCCCGCTTGTAGATCAGCGGCACCACGACCAGCGCCGCCTTGGCGACGACCAGGCAGCCGATCGCCGCCACGACGCGCCAGCGCAGCGCCGGCTCGCCCTTCGGCCAGAGATGCGGCAGCAGGTCCTTGATCGTCTGCCACTGGTTGCGCCGTCCGGGCGCCGCCCGCAGGACCGGGGGCTGGGGGGCCAGGTCGCTCACGTGGGCCGGCTCCGCCCCTGCCGGACTACTGCTGGCGGCCGACCGCGCGCGCCAGCAGCAGGTAGAGCTTGCCGACGTCGGCGGTCAGGAAGGTCGCGCTCAGCACGTTCTCCGGGTCGCATTCCGCCGCCTGGTTGAGCAGCGATTCGAACTGCTGGATGTAGCGCGTGGCGCGCTGGCGGAAGCGCTCGTCGTCGCGGTAGCGCTGGGCCAGCTCGACGGTCATGCCGTCGTCGCGCCGGCGCACCAGGCGGCGCGCGAAGATGTTGCGCTCGCCCTTGCGCCAGCGCTTCCAGTAGTCGTCGGGAATCTCCTGGTCGACCAGCTTGGCGATGTCGACCGAGGCCTCGGTCAGCTCGTCCAGCATCAGGGTCGCGGTGCGCAAGAAGAGGTCGCGCCGCGCCTCCAGGTCGGACTGGCGCAGGCGCAGGGTGTGCTGGCTCGCCTCCTCGGAGGCGCGGCGCAGCTCCTCGGCCTGCTGGCGGCAGGCGATCGAGACGTCGTTGAGCTGGGCGATCGTCGAGGCGACGCTGCGCTCGAAGCCTTCGCCCTGGCTCTCGAACTGCTGGCCGACCGCGCGCGCGCGCTCGAGCGCGCCGTCGGCCGACTGGGTCAGGGCGACCGCCGCCTGCCCGAGGTGGCTCGAGAGCTCCTTGAGCCGCGCCGCGGCGCCGGCCGAGGCCTGGCCGAAGTCGGCGATGCTGCCGCTCAGCGCCAGCTTGATCTCCTGGGCCGAGGCTTCGGCCTCGTGGCTCGCCTGCCCGAGGGCGCGGCTTTGCTCGCCGAGCAGCTGGCGCACCGTCTCGCTGGTGCCGGTGAGCTGCGGCGTCAGGGCGGCGAGACGCTCCAGCTCCTCCTCGACGGCGCCGCGCAGGCTGGTCGCGGCGGTCTGCGCCGAGGCCGTCAGGTCCGACAGGGCGCGGCCCTGCTCCTGCATCTCGGAGGAGGCCTCGCGGGAGCTTTCGCTGGCCTCGCGGGCGCGCTCGGCCAGTACCTGGGCGAGGCGCTGCAAACTGATCGTCGCCTTGTCGATGCGTTCGGCGGTCAGGTCCGTGACCTCGCGCAGCTGCTCGGCGCGGCGCTGGAAGGCCTCGCCGGACTGTCCGGCGCGCTCGATCGCGCGCTCCGAGGCGGCGCTCAGCGCCTGGACGTGCGGGCGCAGCGCCTCGCTCGCCTCCTGCAGGCGGCGGGTGGCGTGGCGCGCGGCCTCCGAGAGCGCGGTCGAGGAGGCCTCGCCCATCGACTGCAGATCGGTGCGCGCCTGGACCATGGTCACGCGCATCTTCTCGCTGGCCCGCTCGGCGGTCGCGGCGGCGGTCTCGGCCTCGGAGCGGAACATGCCGCCCATCTGCCCGGCGCTGGAGACGGCGTCGTCGGCCGAGCTGCGGACCAGCTCGGCGACGCCCTGCAGGGCGTGGTTGATCTCGCTGCTCTTGCGCTCGATCTCCTCGACCAGGCGCGACAGGTCGCCCGACTGGTTGCTCAGGGTCGCCTTCAGGTAGTCGGCCTGGTTGACGGCGCCGGCGAAGGAGGTGGTCAGCTGCTCGAGCAGCTCGCGCGCCTCCTCGTTGAAGGACTTGGCGCGCTGCGCCAGGTCGCGGGTGGCGGTCTGGATCGCCTTGGTGTCGCCCTCGAGCTGCTGGCGCAGGCCGCCGGCGCTGCTGGTCAGTTGCTGGGTGACGTTGACCAGCTCGGCCGAGCGCTCGCCCAGGCGGTCGGCGGCGGCGACCGATTCGCCGACCGCCCGGTCGGCGGCGTCGGCCAGCTCGGCGACCGGCTCGCGCACCGCGGCCAGGATCCCGGCCGCGGCCTCCTGGGCCTTCTCTGAGGCGGCGTTGAGCTCGACGATCTGGCGGTCGGTGGCGCCGCGCATCTCCTCGAGGCGGGCCGAGGTCTGCTGGTCGATCTCGCCGAGCCGCCGCAGCTGGCCGGCCAGCTCGTCGCGCACCTCGCCGAGCTTGTCGCCGGCCTCGTCGGCGGCGCCGCGCACCAGCTCGCTCTGCTCGCGCAGCGAGGCGGTGATCGCACGCACCCGCGCCGTCGCCTCGTCCGGCGGGTAGGTCAGGGCGTCGAGCTTCTCGACCAGCGCTGCGGTCTCGGCGGACAGGCCGCGCGCTCGCGCCACGACGAGGGCGACCAGCCAGAGGAAGATCAGCGGCGCGAAGACGCCGACGACCAGGGTGCCGAGTTCGTGGGGCAGCAGGCTGGCGACCTGGTCGACGCCGTAGACCCGGCGCAGGTAGAGCCAGGAGGCGACCAGCCAGCCGAGGCTGATCAGCAGGCCGGCGGCGATCAGCAGGCGGTGGCGTCGCTTGCCGCTCGTCAGGGGGGAGCCCGTCGCCACTCAGGCGGCCTCGCGGCGGCGCCGGATCAGGCCGAGGATCTCGCCGGCCGCCTGCGGGATGTTGGTGCCGGGGCCGTAGACCGCGGCGACGCCGTGCTCCTGCAGGAAGCCGTAGTCCTGGGGCGGGATGACGCCGCCGCAGATCACCAGGATGTCCTCGGCGCCGGCCTCCTTGAGGGCCGCGGTCAGCCCGGGCACGAGCGTGCGGTGCGCCGCCGCCTGGCTGGAGACGCCGATGACGTGGACGTCGTTCTCGACGGCCTGGCGCGCGGCCTCCTCGGGAGTCTGGAACAGCGGCCCGATGTCGACGTCGAAGCCGATGTCGGCGAAGGCCGTGGCGATGATCTTGGCGCCGCGGTCGTGGCCGTCCTGGCCGAGCTTGACGACCAGCAGGCGCGGCCGGCGGCCCTGCTCCTCGGCGAAGCGCTCGACCTCCGCGCGGATCCGCGCGAAGCCCTCGTCGCCCTCGTAGGCCGCCCCGTAGACCCCCGAGATCGAGCGGATCGTCGCGCGGTGCCGGCTGTAGACCTTCTCCAGGGCGTCGGAGATCTCGCCGACCGTGGCGCGCCGGCGGGTCGCCTCGACCGCCAGCGCCAGCAGGTTGCCCTCGCCGCTCTCGGCGGCGGCGCTCAGCGCCTCCAGCGCGGCGCGGCAGGCGGCCTCGTCGCGGCTTGCGCGCAGCTTCGCCAGGCGCTCGATCTGCCGCTTCAGCACCCGCGCGTTGTCGACGTTCAGGATCTCCAGCTCCTCGGCCGACTCGGGTCGGTAGCGGTTGACCCCGACGACCGTGTCCTCGCCGCGGTCGAGGCGGGCCTGGCGGCGCGCCGCCGAGTCCTCGATGCGCAGCTTCGGCATGCCGCTCTCGACCGCCTTGGTCATGCCGCCCATCTCCTCGACCTCGTCGATCAGCGCGCGGGCGTGGCTGGCCAGGGCGTGGGTCAGGCTCTCGACGTAGTAGCTGCCGCCCAGGGGGTCGACCGTCCTGGTCACGCCGCTCTCCTCGGCGATGATCAGCTGGGTGTTGCGGGCGATGCGCGCCGAGAAGGGCGTCGGCAGCGCGACCGCCTCGTCGAGCGCGTTGGTGTGCAGCGACTGGGTGCCGCCGAGCACCGCGGCCAGGGCCTCGATGGTCGTGCGCACGACGTTGTTGTAGGGGTCCTGCTCGGCCAGGGAGACGCCCGAGGTCTGGCAGTGGGTGCGCAGCATCAGCGAACGCGGGTCCTCGGCGCCGAACTTCTCCTTCATCAGGGTCGCCCACAGCAGGCGCGCGGCGCGCAGCTTGGCGATCTCCATGAAGAAGTTCATGCCGATGCAGAAGAAGAATGACAGGCGCGGCGCGAACTGGTCGACCGCGAGGCCCCGGTCGGTCGCCGCGCGCACGTACTCCAGACCGTCGGCGATGGTGAAGGCGAGCTCCTGGACACAGGTCGCCCCGGCCTCCTGCATGTGGTAGCCGCTGATCGAGATCGAGTTGAAGCGCGGCATTTTCTCGGCCGTATAGGCGATGATGTCGGCGACGATCCGCATCGAGGGCCCGGGCGGGTAGATGTAGGTGTTGCGGACCATGAACTCCTTGAGGATGTCGTTCTGGATCGTGCCGCCCAGCTTCTCGGGCGGCACGCCCTGCTCCTCGGCGGCGACGATGTAGCCGGCGAGCACCGGCAGCACCGCCCCGTTCATGGTCATGGAGACGGTCATCTCGTCGAGCGGGATGCCGTCGAACAGCACCTTCATGTCCTCGACCGAATCGATCGCCACCCCGGCCTTGCCGACGTCGCCGACGACGCGCGGGTGGTCGCTGTCGTAGCCGCGGTGGGTCGCCAGGTCGAAGGCGACCGACAGGCCCTTCTGGCCGGCCTTGAGGTTGGCCTTGTAGAAGGCGTTGCTCTCCTCGGCGGTCGAGAAGCCGGCGTACTGGCGCAGGGTCCAGGGGCGGGCGGCGTACATGGTCGCGCGCGGCCCGCGCACGAAGGGCGCGAAGCCGGGCAGGCCCGGCTCGTACTGCAGGCCTTCCAGGTCGGCGGCGGTGTAGAGCGGCTTGACCGGAATGCCCTCGGGGGTCTGCCAGACCAGGCTCTCCGGGTCGCCGCCCTTCAGCTCCCTGCCGGCGAGCTGCCGCCAGTCGTCGAGGCTCGGCTTCGTGAACCCGGAATCGAAGTCCGCCATGGCCGGTCGGGGCCCTTCTGCTGCCTTGGGTCGAGTCGGCGGCATCTAATCACCCCGCCACCGGGGTGTCTACGCCAGGGGGCGGGTCAGGAGGCGATCCGCAGGATGCCGACCGGCGCCTCGAATCCCTTGAGCCGCACCGACTCGCGGGCGACCGGCAGGCCCGCCAGCGCCTCCGCGACCGCCGGCTCGGCGGCCAGGGTCTCGGACAGCACGATCTCGCCGCCGCGGCTCTCGCCCTGCAGGCGGGCGGCCAGGTTGACGGTGCCACCGAAGTAATCGAGCCGCTCGTTCAGCGTGACCGCGATGCAGGGACCGGTGTGCAGGCCGACCTTGAGCAGGATCGGCCCGTCGGGATTGCGCTCGTTGAAGCCGGCGATCGACTCCTGGGCGGCGCGCGCCGCGGCCAGCGCCTGGGCGGGATCGGCGAAGGCGGCCATGATCGCGTCGCCGATGGTCTTGACCAGGGCGCCCTCGTGCGCGCGCACCAGCGCGCCCAGCAGAGCGAAGTGCTCGCGCACCAGATGGTAGGCGCGGGCGTCGCCGATCCGGCCGTAGAGCGCGGTCGAGGCGGCGAGATCGGTGAACATCAGGGTGATGCGGCGCACCGAGACTTCGTCGCCGGGGCGCAGCACCTGCTCGGCGAAGAGGTCGCGGAAGGCCTGCAGCGCGGTCACCCGGTCGGCGGTCAGGGCCTCGGCGACCCAGCGCCGGTCCTCGATCACGAAGGTTCGCGGCCAGGGCGTCGCGTTGACCAGCTCGACGGTCCCGGCCGGCGCCGGCGCGCCCGTCTCGACCGACTCCTCGCCCAGGATCACGGCCGGGAAGCCGGCGCCGGCGGCGAGCTCGAGGTCGCGCTCGGGGCCCTTCTCCTGGCTGCGCAGGCGGTAGGGGCCGGGCGCCAGGCTCGCCGCGACCCGCCGCGTCGCGCCGGCCGGCAGCGTGACGTGGAGCCGGATGTGCGGCGTCGACATCGGGCCGAGCAGGCAGTATTCGCCGAACTGGATCGGGCGCACCGCCTCGGCCGGGCGGAAGGACAGCTCGACGTTGCGCGAGAAGTCGCGGCCGTAGTCGATGTTGCAGCTGTCGCAGTGGGCGCCGTCGGGCAGGCGGTCGAGCGAGCCGGCGGCCGCCTTGGCGACCCGGCAGCGCGGGCACAGCAGGTCCCAGCTGAGTTCCAGCAGGCCGGTGCGGGTCGCCTGCAGGCAGAGCTCGATGGCCTGGCGCTCCGGCAGCTGCCAGCGCCGCGCCAGGGCCAGCGGCCTCAGGCGGGCGAGATCGACCTCCTGGGCCTCGAGCAGGAAGTCGGCGAGGCGCCGGGCCAGGCCGTGGCCGTGGCCGCTGGCCTCGATCGCCTCGACCATCTGCCCGACCCGCCGCCGCGTCGCCGGCGCGACCGGCGGCGCCCGGTAGTCGAACTCGCGGTCGCTGGCGCCCTGGGCGAAGCGGTCGGCCTGCAGGGCGAGGCGCGTGAAGCTCTCGCCGGCGGCCTTGAAGAAGAGTGTGCCCAGGAGCAGGCGGCCGAACGCCCCCGCCGGCTCGGCCTCCAGCCGGTAGTGCCCGAGGCAGCCGCCGTCCGGCTCCGGTGTCAGCCGGAAGCGCGCGCAGAGCCGGGCCAGGGGGCCGCGCGTGAAGACCCGGCAATGCTCGAACCAGGAGCCGGCCACCCAGTTGACCGGCAACTCCCGCCAGGCGAGCCGGAAGGGGCCCTGGCGGGCGGTCGCCTCGGCGAGCACCGTGCCGTCGGGCTGCGGCGTCTCGCGGATCGTCTGCTTGGGCAGGCCGGCCGCCTCGTTGAAGCGCGCGGTGTCGGCGAGCACGCGCCAGACCGCCTCCGCAGGCGCCTCGAAGCGCCAGACCCATTCCCGCGTCCGCCTGCCGGCCATCCTCGCCCCTCCCCGGGACAGAAGGCCGCCCGCCGTCGCCGGGATCGGCCGCTGCCGGCCGCTACCAGCGGAACAGCGGCACGCTCGCGGTCGGCCGGAAGCCCTCGTCGCCGCACAGCGCGGCCAGGGCGTCCGGCGCAGGCGCCTCGCCCTCTTCTACGTTCAGCTCCTCGGCGTGGATCCCGCCGATCACCAGAAGGCTGTCGACGCCGATCGCGCAGGCGCCGGCGATGTCGGTGCGCAGGGAGTCGCCGACCGCCAGGACGCGCTGCTTCGGCACGCCCGCGAGCGCCTCCAGGCAGGCGTCGTAGACCTCCGGATGCGGCTTGCCGTGGTAGCGGACCCGGCCGCCGAGCTGCTCGTAGCGCCGCGCCAGCGCGCCGGCGCAGATCTGCCGCAGGCCGCCGGCGATGACCTCCAGGTCCGGATTGGCGCAGATCATCGGCAGGCCGAGCGCAACGGCGGCGGCGAGCTCGGCCTCGTAGTCCTCGACGCGCTCCTGGCCGAGGTGGGCGCCGGTGTTGAGCAGGAAGTCGGCCTCGCTCAGGTCCTCGACCCAGGTCACATCGAGGCCCTCGCGCATGCCCTTGTCGCGGTCGGAGCCGAGATGGTGGCCGCGCCGGCCGAGCGCGCGGTACCAGTCGTCGGGCCGCTGCTTCAGGTGGCGCCAGGCCTCCTCGCCGGAGGAGACGACGCGGTCGTAGAGCCCGGCGCGGATGCCGAGCTCGTTCATCTTGCTCTCGATCTCGAGGGCACGGCGCGGCGCGTTCGACAGCACGACGACGCGCTTGCCGGCGGCGCGCAGCCGCTCCAGGCAGTCGATGGCGTGCGGGAAGGCGGTGTGGCCGTCGTGCAGCACGCCCCAGAGGTCGCAGATCAGGCCGTCGTAGCGCCCGGCGATCTCACGCAGGCCGGCGAGAGCGGGCAGGGCAGGCGGGGCGGTGTCCATGACGGCGGGTTTTGCCACGGCCGGGGCACCGGGGAAAGGCCTGGCGCGCGGGCCGTCGCCGGGCGGCTCAGTCGGCGAGCTTGGCCAGGCGCGGCTCGCCGAAGAGGTAGCCCTGGCCGAAGTCGATGCCGAAGTCGAGCAGCTCGCGCAGGGTCTCCTCGGTCTCGATCTTCTCGACGATCACGTCGATGCGGTGCTGGGTCAGGCCGCCGAGCAGCGCCTGCACGGCGTCGCCGCCGTCGCCCGCACCCTCGCCCTTGGCCAGCGCCAGCAGCTCGCTGGCATCGAGCTTGACGAAGCTGAAGTGGCGCTCGGCCAGGTCCCTGGGATCGAGCGCCAGGTCGCGGATGCGGTCGAGCGAGAAGCGGCAGCCGAGGCGGTGCAGCCGATCGAACTGGTCCAGGGTCTCCGGCCCCAGGCTGGGCAGGTCGGTCTGGGCCATCTCGAAGATCAGGTTCGCGCCGATCTCGGCGTTGGCCGTCAGGTAGTTGGCGAAATCGCCCAGGAACTCGGGGTCGCGCAGCGTGTGTCCGGCGAGGTTGCAGAAGAAATCGACCGTCTCGGGCCGCTGGCGGATCCGGCGGATCATCTGGACGCAGCGGAACAGCAGCATGTTGTCGATGGCGGTGATCAGGCCGGCGCGCTCGGCGACGCCGATGTAGCGCTGCGCCGGCAGGATGTTGTCGGCCTCGTCGCGCAGGCGCGTGAAGCATTCGTAGTAGCGGCGCTTTCGTTGCGGCAAGGAAACGATCGGCTGGAGCACGACCTCGATGCGGTCGTGGCGGAGCGCCTCGTGGACGATGTCCAGGATCTCGGCCTCGCGCTCGTCGGGCTCGCTGTCCTGGCTGTGGCCGATCACGCTGAGCGCGCTGCCGGCGGGCTCGGCCTCGACCTCGGCGCCGGCGGGCATTGCGCCTGGATCGTCGACGCGCAGGTCCGAGACCCGCGGCTCCGGCGCCTCGTAGCGGCGCGCCGAGAGCTTGGCGACCAGCGACTTCAGCAGCTTGATCTCGGCCATCACCTCGTCGACGGCGCGCGCCTTCTCGTAGTCGGCCTGGCCGTCGCGGCCGTCGCGCGGCTGGCGCTCCAGGACCTCGAGCAGGCTGCGCATCTCGCGCCTGGCCCAGCCCAGCTCCTCCTCGACCTGGAAGTAGGACTGGCGCAGGCGGGTCACCTGGCCGTGCAGCCGCGCCTCGCGGGCGAGGCGCGCGGCGACCTCGTGGGCGAGCGCGCAGAGCAGGAAGCCGAGGATGCCGACGCCGACCGCCAGGGCGGGATCCAGACCCGGCGCCAGGCGCGGCAGATACCATGCGGTCAGGCCGGTGAGCGCGCCGTAGCCGGCGACGAGCAGGAGGTTCGTCAGCATGGCGGCACTCTGCGTCGCCCGGACTTGAAAGAAGGTTAACGCGCGAGCCGCGCCGGCGACGGCTTTGCCGGGCAGCGGATTAGTGTCTATGGAGAACGCGAACCCGACAGCAGGAGGCCGCGCATGGCCGTGACGATCTACCACAACCCGCGCTGCTCGAAATCGCGCGAGACCCTGGCGCTGCTGCGCGCCAAGGGCCTGGAGCCGGCGGTCGTCGAGTACCTGAAGACGCCGCCGGATGCGGCGACGCTCGAGCGGCTGCTCGCCCAGCTCGGGCTCGAGCCGCGCGAGCTGATGCGCAAGAAGGAGCCGCCCTACCGCGAGCTCGGCCTCGACGACCCGACGAAGAGCCGCGCGGCGCTGGTCGCCGCCATGGTCGAGCACCCGGTGCTGATCGAGCGGCCGATCGTCGTCGCGGACGGCCGG
>NZ_JBBDQW010000029.1:0-125398 GCF_040905785.1 Tistlia sp. | reverse complement strand
CGTGAACGACGACCGGATCGCGCTGGGCCGACCGCCGGAGGCGGTGCTGGAAATTCTCTAGGCGCCGACGGTCAGGCCGCCGGCGCCGGGCGCTGGTCGGCGCCGACCGCCTCGGTCAGCGAGGCGAAGCCGTCGCGGCGCAGCAGGGCCGCGAGCTCCGCGGCGATGCGGCCGACCAGGGCCGGGCCTTCGTAGACCAGGGCGCTGTAGAGCTGGACCAGCGAGGCGCCGGCTCGGATCTTGGCGTAGGCCGTGGCGCCCGACTCGACGCCGCCGACGCCGATCAGCGGCAGTCGGCCGCCGGTCAGGCGGTACATCTCGCCGAGCAGGCGCGTCGAGGGCTCGAACAGCGGGCGTCCGGAGAGGCCGCCGGCCTCGCCCTTCCAGCGGCTGCGCAGGCCGGCCGGCCGCTCGACGGTGGTGTTCGAGACGATCAGGCCGTCGAGCCCGCTGTCGAGGGCGACGGCGGCGATGTCCCGGCGGTCGGCCTCGGTCAGGTCCGGCGCGATCTTGAGCAGCAGCGGGGGCGGCGCCTCGGCTTCCGCCAGCGCCGCGCGCACCGCCGCCAGCAGCCCGGTCAGCGCCGCGCGATCCTGCAGCGCCCGCAGGCCCGGCGTGTTCGGCGAGGAGACGTTGACCACCAGGTAGTCGGCATAGGCGGCCAGCCGCCGGGCGCCCGCGACGTAGTCCGGCGCGGCCTCCGGGCTGTCCTTGTTCTTGCCGAGATTGACCCCGACGAGGCCGGCCGCCGGACCGCGAGCGCGGAAGGCGGTGAGCGCGGCCGCCGCCGCTTCCAGGCCGCGGTTGTTGAAGCCCATGCGGTTGATCACCGCGCGGTCCTCGGCAAGGCGGAACAGCCGCGGCCGGGGGTTGCCGGGCTGCGGGCGCGGCGTGACGCTGCCGACCTCGACCAGGCCGAAGCCGAGGCGGAGCAGTGGCGCCACGGCCTCGGCGTTCTTGTCGAAGCCGGCGGCCAGGCCGATCGGGTTGGCCAGGCGCCGGCCCCAGAGCTCGCTCGCCAGGATCGGGTCCGCGGCGCCGGCGGCGCGCGGCACCAGGCCGCTCCGCAGCAGACGCAGCGTCAGGCCATGGCCGGTCTCGGGGTCGAGCCGGAACAGCAGAGGGCGCAGCAGGGCGTAGGCAAGCGCGCTCACGGGTCCGGGTCGTCGAGCGGCGGGAAGAGGTGCCGCCCGTCGGGGCCGAGCGGCAGGTCCTCGGCGCGGCGCACCGCCGCGACCGGCAGCGGCCCGTAGAGATGGGGGAACAGCGCGCCGCCGCGCGAGGGCTCCCACGTCAGCGCCGCGCCAAGCGCCCCGGGATCGACGGTCAGCAGCACCAGGCCGGACTGGCCGGCACGGTGTTTGGCCACGCTTTCGGCGAGCTGCGGGCGCGCCGAGAAATGGATGAAGCCGTCGCGCCGGTCGTCGGCCGAGCCCTCGTACCGCCCGGCCGCCTCGGCAGCGCGCCAGGCCTCCCAGGTGGTGACGTGGTAGATGGCTCGGCTCATGACGTCGCGACGATAGGCGAGGCACCCGGCTCGCACAACGCTCGCCCCGCTCCGGGCGTCTCCGCACCGAATGTATCGGTGACAAGAATCCTTCGCCGCGCGGCTTGGCCGGCCGTCGCGGCGTCTCTATGCTCGCGTCGGTGTCGCTTCGCGCGCCTTCCCGCTGGCGCGCGCCTTCCCTCTGGAGACGGACCGGACAGATGACCGCTTGGCATTACCTCGAGGGCGAATGGCTCGAGGGCAATCCCCAGATCATGGGCCCGATGACCCACGCCGCCTGGCTCGCCTCCACGGTGTTCGACGGCGCCCGCGCTTTCGAGGGCGTGACCCCCGACCTCGACAAGCATTGCCAGCGCATCGAGCGCTCGGCCAAGGCGATGGGCCTGAAGAGCCTGTTTCGGCCCGAGGAAATCCTGGAGCTGTGCCAGGACGGCCTGGCCAAGTTCCCGAAGGACGCGCAGCTCTACATCAAGCCGATGTACTGGGCCGAGGGCGGCTTCGTCGCCGCCGATCCCGAGACGACGCGCTTCTGCCTGTCGCTCTACGATTCGCCGCTGCCCGAGCCGAAGGGCAGTTCGGTCATGCTGTCGAGCTTCCGGCGTCCCAACATCGAGACGGCGCCGACCGACGCCAAGGCGGCCTGCCTCTACCCGAACTCCGGGCGCGCCCTGCGCGAGGCGCAAGCCAAGGGCTTCGACAATGCGATCATGCTGGATGCGCTCGGCAACGTCTCGGAGCTGTCGACGGCCAACGTCTGGCTGGTCAAGGACGGCGCCGCCCACACCCCGGCGCCGAACGGCACCTTCCTGAACGGCATCACGCGCCAGCGCGTCCTCGCCCTGCTGCGCGAGGCCGGCATCACCGTGCACGAGCGCAGCCTGACCTACCGCGAGTTCCAGGAGGCCGACGAGATCTTCCAGACCGGCAACTACGGCAAGGTCATGCCGATCACCCGGATCGACCAGCGCGACCTGCAGCCGGGCCCGGTCTACCGCCAGGCGCGGGAGCTCTACTGGAGCTTCGCCCACGGCGGCTGAGCGCGGCAACCGCGGCGCAGCCTGCCGGAAGGCCGCCCGGTCACCTTGGGTTAACCGAACCGCAAGACCCTGGCGCCATTGTTCCGCCCGGAACGCGACAGAGGTGGACGATGACCAGCCTGGACATGGACGGGCCCTTCAAGCTCGATACGCCGACGGTGCGCCAGACCGTGCGCGGCGGCTTGCCGGGCAACTTCGCCATCGGCCATCTCGACGGCGACAAGCGCTTCGCCGTCCAGTACGTCGGGCGCCACGACCTGGACGTGCTCGACGGCTTGATGACGACGATGCGGGCCGGTGTCGGCAAGCCCGGCCTGACCGCGCGCCTGTTCGGCAGCCAGCGCCAGGCCAACGCCTTCAAGTTCTCCTACGCGGCCGACCAGCGTGCCGCCTTCGAGAAGCAGTGCCGCAACTATCACGACTTCAATGGCAGCGGGAAGCTGGAGAACGCCGCCCATCCGGTGCCGCCGTCCGGCAGCGGCCTGACCTGCCCTTCCTGCGCCGGCTGAGCGCCCGCCCCGGACCGCCCACGCCCCGGACCGCCCAAGCCCCGGGCCGGCCAAGCCCCGGGCCGGCCAAGCCCCGGGCCGGCCAAGCTCCCCGGCGGCTCAGCTCCCGATGCCGCCTTCGGCCGGCAGCCTCGCCAGGCCGCGCTCGCCGCTGGACAGGACCCAGATCACCAGATCCTTGAGGACCGCCCCTGCCGCCTGGTCGAAGGCCGCGACTACATCTTGCAGGGAGTCGTCGGCGGCCGGCGCGATGCGGTCGATGTCGGTCGAGGCGACGATCTCGCGGCGCGGCATTCCGACCAGCTTGAGCGCCAGCCCGACGCGCACGACCGGCGGTCCGGAGCCGTCGTAGACCGCCTGGAACTCGCGCAGCTCGCTCTTCAGGACGAAGTCGGCGCGCAGGCCGAGGGACTCGCGGCCGACCGAGACGATGCGGCCGGAATTCTCGAAGGACTCGATCATCATGGTCTGGAACATGGCCGGCGCCCGGTCGGTCCAGTTGGCGCGCGCATAGTATTCGATCTGGTGGGCCGCCTGCGTCAGCGCGATGCGCGGGGTGTTGAGGCCGGCGTCGGCGACCGGCGTCTCCAGCACCAGCTGCCAGTTCACGCTCGGCAGGTCGTCCGGGAAGGTGCTCTTCGGCGACAGGCGGTAGAGCGCGGGCGGCGGCCCGTTGACGAGCAGGCTGGCGCAGCCGCCCAGGGCGAGGGGGACGGCGAGGGGGACCAGGGCGCCGGCACCGACCAGGAGGCCGCGCCGGGTCGGCCCGGCGCCGCCCAGGGACCTATCGCTGTCTCGGTTGTGTCTCATATCCATCCTGCGAATCGCCGAACAGGAAGCGGGTCGGGTCGCGCTCGACCTCCGCGGTCACGCTGTTCAGTCGCGAGACCAGCGTCCTCATCTGGTTGAGCAGCCCGGCCAGCTCGTAGAGCCCCGAGGCGGTAAAGTCGCGAAGCGGCTCGCGGTTCTCCGCGACCAGCGCGTTGACCTCGGTGGTCAGCAGCTGGATCGAGCCGGCCGCCCGGCCGACCTCGGACAGGGTGCGCTGCAGCTCGGCGGCGTTGGTCTGGACCGCCTTGTCCAGGTTCCCGGTCAGGCGCTCGACGGCGCCGAGCGTGCGGTCGGCGCTGTCGGCGATGCTCCTGGCGTCGCCGCGCAGCTCGCTCGCGAGGGCGGACAGCTCCCCGGTGCTTCGGTTGATGTTGTCCATGGTCGCGGCGGCGTTCCCGATCAGGCTCTCGATATCGCCCGAACGCGCGGCGAAGGCCCCCGTGACGGTTTCGAGGTTCTCGAGGCTGTTGGACAGGCGGCCGAGGTTCTCGTCGTTCACCACCTTCTCGACCTGCTCGAGCACGCGCTGGGCGGCGGCCAGCGTCGCCGGCGCCCCCTCGATGACCTGGGAGATCGACGACGGCTTGGTCTGGATCCTGGGATAGGGCCGCCCCGGCTCGGTCCGTGGCGGCCCGGCATCCCTGCTGCCGCCGGCCAGCAGCACGTAGCGGCCGCCGGCGAGACCCTCGAACTCGAGGCTGCCGACGGTGTCGCTCCTGACCGGCGCGGACTCCTGGACGTCGATGATGACCTGGACTCGCTCGGGCTCGTCAGGGTCGAGCTGGACGCTGCGCACCTCGCCGACCCGCACGCCGGCGTAGCGCACCGGGCTGGCCTCGGACAGGCCGGTCACGGAATCGGTGAAGACCAGCTCGTAGGTGTCCAGGTCCGCTCGGACCTGGAATTTCGCCAGCCAGACGACGAAGCCCAGCGAGCCGAGCAGGAGCGCGAGCACGAAGCCGCCGACGAGCAGATAGCTGGCGCGGGTCTCCATTGTCGTCTCAGGCCTCCCGCCGTTCCCGGGTCGCTGCCGCCGCGCGGCCCCGCGGACCCAGGAAGTACTCCTGGATCCAGGGATGGGGATCCTGCTCGAGCTCTGCGATCCTGCCGACCTTAACACGCTTGTCGATCAGCACGGAAACCCGGTCGCAGACGGCATAGAGGCTGTCGAGGTCGTGGGTCACCATCACCACCGTCAAATCGAGCGCGCGCTGCAGGTCGGCAATCAGCTGGTCGAACTCCGAGGCGCCGACGGGGTCGAGGCCGGCGGTCGGCTCGTCGAGGAACAGCAGCTCGGGATCGAGCGCCAGCGCGCGCGCCAGGCCGGCACGCTTTCGCATGCCGCCGGACAGTTCGCTCGGACGCTTGTGCGCGGCGTCGGCGGGCAGTCCCGAGAGCGCGATCTTGACCTCGGAGAGCTCGCGCAGCAGACGCGGACTCAGGCGGTAGTGGGCGCGCAGCGGCACCGCCACGTTCTGCAGCACCGTCAGCGAGGAGAAGAGGGCGCCGTCCTGGAACAGCACGCCCCAGCGGCTGCGCAACTGCTGGTGCTCGGCGTCGTTCAGCCGGTCGACATCCCGGCCCAGGACCTCGACGGTGCCCGCGCTCTGGCGGTTCAGGCCGACGATGGTGCGCATCAGCACCGACTTGCCGCTGCCCGAGCCGCCGACCAGGCCCATGACCTCGCCGCGCCGAACCTCGAAGTCCAGGTCCTCGTGGATCACCTTGGGCCCGAAGCGGGTGGTCAGCCCGGACACGCGGATCGCCAGGTCCTCCTGCGAGCCGTCGCGGGCGCCGGGAGCCTCGACAATGCCATCGCGGGAAGCGCCGGTCATACGCCGATCACCGAGAAGAAGACCGAGAAGAGCGCGTCGAGCAGGATCACCAGGAAGATCGCCTCGACCACCGCCGTGGTCGTGCGCAGGCCGACCGACTCGGCCGAGCCGGTCACCTTCAGGCCTTCGAAGCAGCCGACCAGGGCGATGGTGAAGGCGAAGACCGGCGCCTTGACCATGCCGACCAGGAAGTGGTTGACCGAAACCGCGGTCTCGAGCCGGCTGATGAACTCCAGCGGCGTGATGTCGAGGGCAATCCAGCTCATCACGGCGCCGCCGGCGATGCCCAGGATGTCGGCGTAGAAGGTCAGCAGCGGCAGCGCGATCATCAGGGCCAGGACGCGCGGCACGACCAGGATGTCGATCGGGTCGAGCCCGATCGTGCGCATGGCGTCGACCTCCTCGCGCACCTGCATGGTGCCGATCTGGGCGGTGAAGGCGCTGCCCGAGCGGCCGGCGACGATGATCGCGGTCAGGACGATGCCCATCTCGCGCAGCACCGAGATGCCGACCAGGTTGACCGTGAAGATCTGGGCGCCGAAGCGCGCCAGCTGGTCGGCGCCCTGGTAGGCCAGGACGACGCCGATCAGGAAGGCCAGCAGGCCGACGATCGGCAGGGCGTCGAAGCCGGTGCGCTCGAGGTGGTAGACCAGCGAGGTGAAGCGCAGGCGCCGCGGCCTCGCCAGGTTCCGCACCACCCCGATCGTCACCAGGCCGAGGAAGTTCAGCAGGTCGCGAGCGTTGCCGCCGGCCAAAACCGCCTTCTCGCCGATCCGGGCGACGAAGGCGCGGAGCGGGTTCGGCCGCGGCGGCTCGCCGGGCGCGCTCTCGTGCTCCGCGACCTTCTCGAGCAGGGTCCGGCGTGCCGCGGGCAGCCCCTCCCAGGTCACCTCCAGCCCGGCATCCTCCGCCTCGCGCGCCGTGCGCAGCAGCAGCCAGGTGCCGGCGGTGTCGAGCTGTTCGACCCCGGAGAGCTCGAGCGTAAGCGTCTCGCCCTGCCAGGCTCCCAAGCTCGCAAGCTGGATCTCGCGCCGCGCCCCCTGCCCGGTCGTCCAGTCGCCCGACAGGGCGAGCCTCGTGTGCGCACCCTCGCGCGAGACGGCGAGGCCGTCGTCGGGGGACCGCGATTCTCTGAGAGGTTGCGAAGACATGCGGCGCGAAGTCTCGCACGCGTCTCAGCAAGCGCCAAGCCGCGCGCCGCTGCGCTGCAGCGAGACTTGGCTGCACCGCCTGCGATGGCCGCGACGCGGGCCGCTCACGACTGGCTGCAGCCCCAGTAGGCCCAGGCGAGCTCCAGCTCGTCGCGGTGGAAGGCGGCGGCGTCGGGTCCGTCGTCCGGCCCTTCGTAGCGGCCCAGCGACTGCAGCAGCTGGAAGAAACCGCGCTGCGGAATGCCGGCGTGGCCGCGGCTGATGGCCACGGCCGCGAGCAGCGGGCGGTCGGCGGCGAGATCCTCCTGGATGATCTGCTCCAGCAGCTCGGTGATGCGCTGGATGCGGCAGGGACCGGGAATCGCGGCAAGCTCGCAGAGGTCGCGGTAGGTCACGGTTGTCTGCTCGCGGGCCATCGCCTCCAGCACGCGCCGCAGCTCCTGTCTTTCCGCTTCGTCGTCATGCATCCCGCGAGGCTTCATCCGGTTCGACGCTGAGGTTAAGGTGGCGACCCCAGGCTGGGAATTCCAGAAGTCACCAGGAAGTCAGAGGAGGATCGGCAGAGATGGCCGAGGCGTTGCATCATTTCATCGGCGGCAAGATCGTCGCGGGCACCAGCGGCCGGAGCGCGGAGGTGTTCAATCCGGCGATCGGCGAGGTCAAGGCGCGGGTCGACCTGGCCTCCAAGGCCGAGCTCGACGCCGCGGTCGAGGTCGCCAAGGCGGCCTTTCCGGGCTGGGCCGCGACCTCGCCGCTGCAGCGCGCGCGCGTCATGTTCCGCTTCAAGGAGCTGCTCGAGCAGAACAAGGAGCGGCTGGCCGGCCTGATCGGCTCGGAGCACGGCAAGGTGCTGGGCGACGCCGCCGGCGAGGTCACCCGCGGCATCGAGGTCGTCGAGTTCGCCTGCGGCATCCCGCAGCTGCTCAAGGGCGAGTTCACCGAGAACGTCGGCACCGGCGTCGACGCCTACTCCGTGCGCCAGCCGCTCGGCGTCGTCGCCGGCATCACGCCCTTCAACTTCCCGGCCATGGTGCCGATGTGGATGTTCCCGGTCGCCCTGGCCTGCGGCAACAGCTTCATCCTGAAGCCCTCGGAGCGCGATCCCTCGGCGGCCCTGCTGCTCGCCGAGCTGCTCCAGCAGGCCGGCCTGCCGGACGGCGTGTTCAACGTCGTCAACGGCGACAAGGAGGCGGTCGACGCGATCCTGGCGAACCCCGATATCGAGGCGGTCTCATTCGTCGGCTCGACCCCGATCGCCGAGTACGTCTACACGACCGGCACGGCCAGGGGTAAGCGGGTGCAGGCCCTGGGCGGCGCCAAGAACCATATGATCGTCATGCCCGACGCCGACATGGACCAGGCGAGCGACGCCCTGATGGGCGCGGCCTACGGCTCGGCCGGCGAGCGCTGCATGGCGATCTCGGTCGCCGTCGCGGTCGGGGCGGCCGGCGACCAGCTGATGGAGCGCCTGGAGCCGCGGGTACGCGGCTTGAAGATCGGCGCCTATACCGACCCCGAGGCCGAGATGGGGCCGCTGGTCACCCGGCAGCACTACGAGAAGGTCAAGGGCTACGTCGACCTCGGCGTCGAGGAGGGCGCCAAGCTGGTCGTCGACGGCCGCGACTTCCGCATGCAGGGCTACGAGAAGGGCTACTTCCTCGGCGGCTGCCTGTTCGACGAGGTGACGGCGGAGATGAAGATCTACCAGGAGGAGATCTTCGGCCCGGTGCTCGCCGTGGTCCGCTCGGACAGCTACGAGAGCGCGCTCGAGCTGGTCAACGGCCACGAGTTCGGCAACGGCACGGCGATCTTCACCCGCGACGGCGACGCCGCGCGCAACTTCGTGCAGCGGGCGAAGATCGGCATGGTCGGCGTCAACGTGCCGATCCCGGTGCCGATGGCCTTCCACTCCTTCGGCGGCTGGAAGCGCTCGCTGTTCGGCGACCACCACATGCACGGCCCCGAGGGCGTGCGCTTCTACACCCGCATGAAGGCGGTGACCTCGCGCTGGCCGACCGGCATCCGCTCGGGCGCCGAGTTCGTCATGCCGACGATGAGGTGACGGGGGCACCGGGCCGAGGCCCGGTCCCGGCGCCGATCCTGTAGCTGCCGCCCGCCGCCAGGCAGGCGAGCAGCGCGGCGAGGCCCTTGCGGCCGTGAAGCGGCAGGCCGGCGGTCGGCCGCTGCCGCTCCTGCCATGCCGCCGGCGCGACGGCCAGCAGCTCGCCGAAGGTCGACTCGCCGTCGCTCAGCAGCAGGGTCGCGGCCTCCGGGATCTTCCTTTCGCCTGGGAGCGGGCGGCGCGCCGGCGCCAAGCGGAAGAAGTCCGGATGCGCCGGCCGCTGGCCGAAGCGGCCGCCGCGCAGCAGCGGCTCCAGCAGGTTGCGCGGAAAGGGCAGCTCCTCGCTGGCGCGCAGCAGGCCGACGCGCAGGCCCGGCCGCTCGCCGGCCAGCACCAGCGCCCGGTCGAGCAGAAGGCGCAGGTCGAAGGTCAGCAGCAGCATTGCGCCGCCCTGCCGCAGCGCCGCCGCCTGGGCCGCGGCGGGCGCCGTGGGGTCGAGCAGCTGCGGCCGGCCGCCGAGGCGGAGCGTGGCGAAGGCGGCGGCGACCAGGCCGGGACTGTCGGGCAGCAGCAGCGCGACAGTGTCGCCGGCAGCGGCGCCGGCCGCCTCGAGGGCGCCTGCCAGGGCTTCGGCCCGGGCGTCTAGCTGACCGGCGGTCACCGAACGGCCCAGGAAGACCAGGCTGCCGCCGGCGCCGGCCAGGAAGTCGGCGAGTCCCGGCGCCGCGCGGGCGCTCACCCGGCGGCGGCGAAGAGGCGCGCCTTGATCTCGTCGTCGTTGGGCGCCCAGGCGGCCCAGCGGGCGGCGTCGTAGCCCCACTTGTTGCGGTGGCCGGCGGCCGCCCCGGCGGCGATCAGCCGCTCGACGACGGCCAGGTGGCCGCGCCCCGCCGCCGCCATCAGGGGCGTATTGCCGGCGTCGCTCGAGCGATCGACCTCGGCGCCGGCCGTGAGCAGCAGCTCGAGGCACGCGAGGTCGCCGCGCAAGGCGGCGCGGTAGAGCAGGCTGACGCCGAAGCGGTCGCGCGCCCTGGCGTCGCCGCCCTCGGCCAGCGCCCGCTCCAGCGCCCCGGCGTCGCCGCGCTTCACCAGCGCGAAGAGTGCGTCCTTGTCCATCCTCGCCTCCGGCCTGTCCTGAGCCCGTGACCTTGGCCGCAGCGGCGCCCTGTGACAAGTAGAACCCAGCGAGATCCTGAAAGCGGCCGCTGCAGGCCGACCGATGCAAGAGGGGGATTTCTCATGTCGATCGACGTCGCCCGCGCCCGTGCCGAGACGCCCGGGTGCACCGGCGTGCTGCACTTCAACAACGCCGGCGCCGCCCTGATGCCGGCGCCGGTGCTCGAGACCCAGATCGCGCACCTGCGCCGCGAGGCGGCGATCGGCGGCTACGAGGCCAAGGACGAGGCGGCGGCACGCCTGGAGGCCGTCTACGGCTCGATCGCCGGCCTGATCGGCGCGCGGGCCGAGGAGATCGCCCTGGTCGAGAACGCCACCGTCGCCTGGAACCTCGCCTTCCACGCCTTCCGCTTCGGGCCGGGCGACCGGATTCTCACCGCCGAGGCCGAGTACGCCAGCAACTACATCTCCTTCCTGCAGCTGGCCGAGCGCAGCGGCGTGGTCGTCGAGGCGGTGCCGAGCGACGAGGCCGGCGAGCTCGACGTCGCCGCCCTGGAGGCCCGACTCGACGAGCGGGTGCGTCTGATCGCGGTCACCCATGTCCCGACCAACGGCGGCCTGGTCAACCCCGCCGAGGCGATCGGCGCCGTGGCGCGGCGCCATGGCGTGCCCTTTCTGCTCGACGCCTGCCAGTCGGTCGGGCAGCTCGAGATCGACGTCGAGCGGATCGGCTGCGACCTGCTCTCGGCGACCGGCCGCAAGTACCTGCGCGGCCCGCGCGGCACCGGCTTCCTCTATGTCCGCCGCGCGATCCTCGACCGGCTGGAGCCGCCCTTCCTGGACCTGCACTCGGCGCGCTGGGTGGCGCCCGACCGCTACGAGATGCGCGCCGACGCGCGGCGCTTCGAGAACTGGGAGTTCAACATCGCCGGGCTGCTCGGCCTGGGCGCCGCCGTCGACCACGCCCTCGGCTGGGGCATGCCGGCGATCGCGCTGCGCATCGCCGCCCTGGCCGCCGAGCTGCGCGCCCGGCTGGCGGAGATCCCGGGCGTGACCCTGCGCGACCTGGGCCGGCAGCCCTGCGGCATCGTCACCTTCACGCTCGAGGGCCGGGAGGCGACCGCCCTGCGCGACGCCCTGCGCGCCCAGGCGATCAACGTCTCGGTCAGCGGCCCCGGCTCGACGTTGCTCGACGCGACCCGGCGCCGGCTGCCCGACCTCGTCCGCGCCTCGGTGCACTACTACAACGACGAGAGCGAGATCGCCCGCTTCTGCGGCGTGCTGCGGGAGCTGGTTCGGTAGGTCCCGTGCCCGTCGCGCATGGTTCGACAAGCTCACCATGAAGCGAAGGTGGGGTCGGCACAGGCGTTGGATTGCGCTTCATGGAGAGCTTGTCGAACCATGCAAGCGTGGCAGCGCCTGCCTTGCCCCCGGCAGGCGTCCCGCCTCAGCCGAAGCTCACCTCGCCCTGCATCGCCAGCGCGCCGTCCGGCCCGGCGATCCACAGGGTGGCGCCCTCGGCCCCGGGCTCGCCGCAGACCGCGAAGGGGGCGGTGTCGAAGATCGGCGAGCGGGCGCGGAAGGCGAAGCGGGCGAGGCGCCGGCCGGCAGCCTCGCGGCGCGCCAGGTCGACCATCAGCGTCGCCAAGAGGGGGCCGTGGACGATCAGCCCGGGATAGCCCTCGACGCCGGTCGCGTAGGGCTGGTCGTAGTGGATGCGGTGGCCGTTGAAGGTCAGGGCCGAATAGCGGAACAGCAGCACCGGCGAGGGCGCGAGCTCACGGCGCCAGGCGGCCGTGACCGGCGCCGGCTCGAGCCTCGGGGGCGGTGCGCCGGCCGCCGGCGCCTCCCGGTAGACGATGTCATGCTCCTCCTCGATCGCCAGCCCGCCGGGGCCGGTAATTGAGTGACCCACGGTCACAAAGGCCAGCCGGCCGCTGCGCCCGGACTTCTCCTCGACCTTGAGGATGGTCGAGCGGCGCTCCGCCAGGGCGCCGACCGGCAGCGGCGCGTGCCAGGTCAGGCGGCTGCCCGCCCACATGCGCCGCGGCAAGGGAATCGGCGGCAGGAACTCGCCGCGCGCGGCATGGCCGTCGGGGCCGACGCCGGACAGGGGCGGCAGCTCCCAGAAGTAGGCCCAGTGCCAGAGCTCGGGCAGCGGCCTGCCCTCGGCCATCGCCGGGTCTGCGCTCTCGAGCGTGACCCGCAGGGCCTCCGCGCGGTTCGCGTCGATGCGGTCCGCCAGGCTCCGCTCGCGCCCGATCCAGCCGGTGAAGTCGCCGCCCATGCCTTGGTCCTCCTCACGTCCCCTCACCGTCGGGCCCGCCCCCCGTCGCGGCGGGCGCCACGCGAGCGGCCCCCGGCGGCGGGGGAAATCCGACGGAGAGGAGCGGCTGCCGAGAGCCTTCCCGGCACAGACGCCCAGGGCGTGGCGGAGGCCGCCCGCTGGGCTCTCGAATCGAGCCGCCGGGCGTGCCATAAGGCTGTCCATCGAAAGACAGCAGGAAAGCCATCGCGTGATGTCCGAGCTCCGCGCCCCCGCGGTTTCCTCCGGCCGGACCCGCCCGGCCTTCACGGGCCTGCTCGAAGGCCTGCCGGCGACCACGCCCTTCGTCGGGCCCGAAGCCCTGGAGCGCCAACGCGGCGGCGCCTTCGCGCTGCGCCTGGGCGCCAACGAGTCGGCCTTCGGCGTCTCGCCGCGCGTCCAGGCGGTGCTGCGCGAGACGGCGGCGCGCGCCAACTGGTATTGCGACCCCGAACACTTCGACCTGCGCAGCGCGCTGGCCGCCTACCTGCGGGTGGAGCCCGGCAACCTGGTCGTCGGCGAGGGCATCGACGGCCTGCTCGGCCTGATCGTGCGCGCCTTCGTCGAGCCGGGCGAGGCCGTCGTCACCTCGCTCGGCGCCTATCCGACCTTCAACTACCAGGTCAACGGCTACGGCGGCCGGCTGGTCTTCGTGCCCTACCGGCCGGCCTGCGACAACGACCTGGAGGCGCTGCTCGCCGCGGCCCGGCGCGAGCGGGCCAAGCTGCTCTACCTCGCCAACCCGGACAACCCGAGCGGCAGTTTCCACGGCCGCGAGGCGCTGGCGGCCTTGCTCGCCGGCCTGCCGGAGAACTGCCTGCTGCTGCTCGACGAGGCCTACGCCGAGTTCGCGCCGGCCGCCGATCTGCCGCCGCTCGAGCCCGAGGACCCGCGCGTGATCCGCCTGCGCACCTTCTCCAAGGCCCACGGCCTGGCCGGCATGCGCGTCGGCTATGGCGTGGCGGCCCGCGAGATCGTCGCCGCCTTCGACAGGATCCGCCTGCATTTCGGCGTCGGCCGGCTGGCCCAGCGCGCGGCCAGCGCCGCGCTCGAGGACCAGGCTTTCGCCGCCGAGGTCGTGCGGCAGGTCGCCGGGGGGCGCGGGGACTACCACCGGCTTGGCCGTCGGCTCGGGCTGGCGACCCTGCCGTCGCTGACCAACTTCGTCGCCTTCGACCTGGGCAGCGCCGCCCGCTCGATCCGCATGGTCGAGCTGCTCGGTGCCCGCGGCGTCTTCGTGCGCCGGCCCGGCCAGCCGCCGCTCGACCGCTTCGTGCGGGTCACGGTCGGCACCGAGGCGGAGCGCCTCGCCTTTGAACCGCTCTTCGCCGAAGCCCTGGAGGCGCTCGCCGGGGAGCGCCTGGAGCCGGGGCCGTGACCGGCCGCGGCTACCCGAGGCGGCGCCACACCGAGGTGCTGGGCGAGCTGCTGCCGCTCGCCGGCAGCCGCATCGTCGACATCGGCTGCGGCGCCGGGCCGCTGGTCCGGGCCCTGACCCGCAAGGGCGCGATCATGACCGGCGTCGAGCCTCAGGCGGCGCGTATCGCCGAGGCCCAGGCGGCCGAGAGAATGGGCGGGGAGCATTACTTCGAGGGCGGCGCCGAGGCGCTGCCGCTGCCCGCTGCCAGCCAGGACGCGGCGATCTTCTTCAACTCCCTGCACCATGTGCCGGTCGCGCTGCTCGAGCGCGCCTTCGCCGAGGCGCACCGGGTGCTGGTCGCCGGCGGCTGGCTCTGCGTCGTCGAGCCGCTCGCCGAGGGCGCCGCCTACGAGCTCGGCAAGCCGATCGACGACGAGCGGGCGGTGCGCGCCGAGGCCTACGCCGCTGTGCAGCGCGCCGCGGCCTCGCCGGCCTGGCGCCAGGCGGCCGAGATCTTCTACGACACCGAGGTGGTCTACGCCGACTTCGAGACGGCGCGGCGGGATTTCGAGAAGGTCGATCCCGCGCGTGCCGCGCAGGTCGCGGCGCAGCGCGAAAGCTGGGAGCGGGCCTTCCACGCGCTCGGCCGCCGCACCGAGGCCGGCTGGGCCTTCTCACAGCCGATGCGCGCCAATCTGCTGGCCCGACAATGACCGTCGGTCATGAGAGCTACCGGCTGCCGGAGGGCCCGGCGCCGGAGGACCCCGGCGGCCTGGTGCTGGAGGTGCTGCGCATGGGCCCGGAGTTCCCCGGTCCGGCCCAGGACCTGCTGCTCGCCTGGACCCTGAAGCTGCCCGACGGCCTGGACCTGCGCGCCGCCGCTGCCCGCCTGCTCGAGGCCTACGGCCTCGCCGAGGGCCAGCCGCCGCGCGACGCCCGCGGCACCCTGGTGACGCTGCTCCGCGAGGCCGCCGCCGGCGCCCCGCCTCCCGCCCGCCGCCGTGGCGGCTGGCGCGGCCGCGAGCGGCCCGACCGAGCCTGACCGTCGCCCCTCGCCCGAAATCCGCGCGGCGGATTTCGACCTCTCCCTGAGGGAGAGGCCCGAGGGGAGAGGTGACGTATCGGGTTCGTCTACCCCCAGAGCTCCGGCACGGGCGGGTGGACCGTGCTGCCCTCGAAGCGCAGCCCGTGCTCGCGGTCGCGGGCGAGCAGCAGGGGGCCGTCGAGATCGACCAGCTTGGCGCCCTGGGCCAGCAGCACCGCCGGCGCCATGGCCAGGGAGGTCGCGACCATGCAGCCGACCATCAGGTCGAGACCGAGCTCGGCGGCGGCGACCTTGAGCTTCAGCCCCTCGGTCAGGCCGCCGGTCTTGTCGAGCTTGAGGTTGACGATGTCGTACTTGCCGACGAGGCCGGCCAGGGTCTCGGTGTCGTGGCAGGACTCGTCGGCGCAGAGCGGCACCGGGCGGTCGAGGTCGTGCAGCACCTCGTCCTGGGTGGCGGTGAAGGGTTGCTCGATCATGGCCACGCCCAGGTCCCTCAGGGCCGGCGCCAGCTCGTTGTAGTGCTCGACGGTCCAACCCTCGTTGGCGTCGACCACGATGGTCGCGGCCAGGGCGTTGGCGCGCACGGCGCGGACGCGCTCGAGATCCTCCGGGCCGGTCAGCTTGAGCTTGAGCAGGGGCCGCGTCGCGTTGGCGGCGGCCTGGCGGCCCATCCGCTCCGGCGTATCGAGCGAGAGGGTATAGGCGGTGGTCACCGGTGCCGGCGCCGGCAGGCCGGCGAGCCGCCAGACCGGCTGCCCGCTGCGCTTGGCCTCCAGATCCCAGAAGGCGCAGTCGAGGGCGTTGCGCGCGGCGCCGGCCGGCAGCGCCGCCTGCAGGCCCTCGCGGTCGAGCTGGTCGCCCTCGAGCGCGCCGCGCTGGCTCTCGATCTGGCCGAGCACGGACTCCACCGTTTCGCCGTAGCGGGCGTAGGGCACGCACTCGCCGCGACCGCTGTGCTGACCGTCGGTCAGCGTGACCACCACCGGCTCGGCCCGGGTGCGGCTGCCCCGGCTGATCGTGAAGGTGCCGGCGATCGGCCAGGATTCGGCTTCTGCTGTCAGCTTCACGCGCTCACTCCAGGTTGTCGACCAGGGCGGCGACGCCGTGGCGAACGGGGTCGACGGCGGGCAGGCCCTGCGCCTTGGAGACCTTCTCCAGGTAGGCGTCGGCCTCCTCGGCCTTCAGGCCGGAGGTGTTGACGGCGATGCCGACGAAGCGCGCCGCCGGGTTGGTCAGCTGCGCGGCCTCGAGGTTGCGCGCCATGCAGAGCTCGAGCGACGGCAGGCTGTACTCGGGCAGGCCGCGCATGTGCGGGCGGGTCGGCTCGTGGCAGAGCACCAGGGCGTCGGGCTGGGCGCCATGGATTAGGCCGATGGTGACGCCGGCGAAGGAGGCATGAAACAGCGAGCCCTGCCCCTCGACCAGGTCCCAGTGGTCCTCGTCGTGAGCCGGGGTCAGCCACTCGACGGCGCCCGAGATGAAGTCGGCGACGACCGCGTCGATCGAGACGCCGTCGCCGGCGATGAAGATGCCGGTCTGGCCGGTCGCCCGGAAATCCGCCTTCATGCCGCGCCGGCGCATCTCCGCCTCGAGCGCCAGGGAGGTGTACATCTTGCCGACCGAGCAGTCGGTGCCGACGGTCAGCAGGCGCTTGCCAGGCCGCTTGCGGCCGTTGGCGACCTCGAAATCGCGGGTCGGGTGGCGCACGTCGAAGAGCTGCCGCCCGGTAGCCCTGGCGGTGTCGCGCAGCGCCGGCACGTCGACCAGCTTCCTGTGCAGGCCCGAGGCCAGGTCCATGCCGGACTCCAGGGCCTCGGTCAGGACCGCGGTCCAGGCCTCGGAGATGCGGCCGCCGCGGTTGGCGACGCCGACGATCACCGACTTCACGCCGGCGGCCTTGGCCTCGGCAATGGTCATGTCCTTGAGGCCGAGGTCGGCATGGCAGTCGGGCAGGCGCAGCTGGCCGACGCACCACTCCGGGCGCCAGTGGGCGACGCCGGCGGCGGTCTTGGCGGCGAGCTGGTCCGGCGCGTCGCCGAGGAACATCAGGTAGGGGTGCTGGATCGCCATGGTCGCTCGCGGTTTGGGATAGGGAAGCCGTTTCATAGCAAGAGAGCGCGCGCTGCGCCACGGGGCGCGCGGCGAGAAAGGCTCGGTCGGTATCGCCCCTGCCCTGCGCCGGGTGCGATTGCCGGGCCGCGACCGGCCGCTATAGTCGGCCGACCGAGGCGCCCCGGCCCAGACCGGAGGCGACAGACCGGACAGGCCCGCGGCCCGGACAGGAAGGACCTCCCCCCATGAGCTTCACCACCCGCCCCGAGCTGCGCGGCAGCTTCGGCGCCGTCGCCTCGACCCACTGGCTGGCCTCGGCGGTCGCCATGGCGGTGCTGGAGCGCGGCGGCAACGCCTTCGACGCGGCGGTCGCCGGCGGCTTCACCCTGCAGGTCGTCGAGCCGCACCTGAACGGCCTGGGCGGCGAGGTGCCGATCGTGCTGCGCGGCGCCGGCGAGGGCGAGGTGCGCATCCTCTGCGGCCAGGGCGTGGCCCCAGCCGGCGCCACGGTCGCGCACTACCGTGCCGAGGGCCTGGAGATGGTGCCGGGCGCCGGCCTCCTGGCGACCGTCGTGCCCGGCGCCTTCGACGCCTGGATGCAGCTGCTGCGCGACTACGGCAGCCTGCCGCCGCGCGAGGTCCTGAAGTACGCCATCGGCTACGCCCGCGACGGCTACCCGCTGGTGCCGATGATCCGCGCCACCATCGAGCGGGTCGAGAGGCTGTTCCGCGAGGAATGGCCGAGCTCGGCCGCGGTCTACCTGCCGGGCGACCGGCTGCCGACGGCCGGCAGGCTGTTCCGCAACCCGGCCCTGGCGGCGACCTACGAGCGGCTGGTCAAGGCCGGCGAGGCCGCGGGCGGCAACCGCGAGGCGCAGATCGAGGGGATGCGCCAGGCCTGGTCCCAGGGCTTCGTCGCCGAGGCGCTGGAGCGCTTCTGCCGCGCCGAGCCGCTGATGGATTCCTCCGGCAGGCGCCACCGCGGCGTCCTGAGCGCCGCGGACCTGGCCGGTTGGCAGGCCGGCTACG
The DNA here is from genome assembly GCF_040905785.1 of Tistlia sp. Taxonomy (NCBI): domain Bacteria; kingdom Pseudomonadati; phylum Pseudomonadota; class Alphaproteobacteria; order Rhodospirillales; family Rhodovibrionaceae; genus Tistlia; species Tistlia sp. The sequence continues at coordinate 107,559 of NZ_JBBDQW010000029.1, read as the reverse complement.
AGGCGCCCCTGACCTACGACTTCCACGGCTACACGCTCTGCAAGGGCGGCCCCTGGAGCCAGGGGCCGGTGTTCCTGCAGCAACTCGCTCTCTTGAAGCAGTTCGACCTCCCGGCGCTCGATCCCGCCGGCCCCGAGTTCGTGCACCTGGTCACCGAGGCGGCCAAGCTCGCCTTCGCCGACCGCGAGGCCTACTACGGCGATCCCGATTTCGTCGACGTGCCGATGGAGCGGCTGCTCTCCGACGACTACAACGACGCCCGCCGCGCGCTGATCGGCGAGCGGGCGTCGCACGAGCTGCGGCCCGGGCAGATCGCGGGCTTCGAGGCCAACCTGGAGGGCCTGCTGGCGGAGCGGATCGGCGGCGAGGAGTTCGACTCCCTGGGCGGCGGCGAGCCGACCGTCCAGACCGGCGAAACCGGCGCGGCCGGCACGACCCGGGGCGACACCTGCCACATCGACGTCATCGACCGCTGGGGCAACATGGTCGGCGCGACGCCCTCCGGCGGCTGGCTGCAGTCCAGCCCGGTGGTTCCCGAGCTCGGCTTCTGCCTGAACAGCCGCGGCCAGATGTTCTGGCTCGAGGAGGGCAGGCCCTCGAGCCTGGCGCCGGGCAAGCGGCCGCGCTCGACGCTGTCGGTCAACCTCGTGCTGCGCGGCGACGAGCCCTACATGGTTTTCGGCACGCCGGGCGGCGACTACCAGGACCAGTGGGCGCTCGCGGTCTTCCTGCGCCATGCCTGCCACGGCCTCAACCTGCAGCAGGCGATCGACCACCCGGCGTTCCAGACCGACCACATGCCGAGCTCCTTCTGGCCGCGCAATGCCGACCTCGGCAGCCTTAGCCTGGAAGGCCGCTTCCCCGAGGCGACGATCGAGGCGTTGCGGGCGCGCGGCCACCGCATCTCGGTCAAGGACGACTGGTCGCTCGGGCGCGTCTCGGCGGTGGCGCGCGAGCGCGACGGCCTGCTCAAGGCCGCCGCCAACCCGCGCTTCATGCAGGGCTATGCCATCGCCCGCTAGCGCGGCTCGGAACGACCCGCGCCGGCCGCGCCGGCTGCCCGCCTAGCGGTAGAAGCGCTTCGGGAAGCGGCGGTGCAGCCAGAGCCAGTCCTCGGGCCGCTCGCGCACCCAGGCCTCGAAGCGGTCGTTGATCGCCTGGGTCAGGGCCTGGGCGTCGGCGCGCTTGTTGCCGGTCGCCTCGAAGTCCGGCTGCGGCTCGATGGTCATGCGGAAGCGCGCGCCGCCCAGGCGCTCCAGGCGCGAGGGCACGATCGGGCACTTGAAGCGCAGCGCCAGCTGGGCCGGTCCGTCGGCGGTCATCGCCGGCAGGCCGAGGAAGCGCGCCTCGAAGCCCTCGTTGAACTTCTGGTCGTTGAGCACGCCGATCACCGAGCCCTTCTGCAGCTCGGCCATCAGGGCGCGCGCGCCCTGGGCGCCCTTGGGCACGCGCTTGCCCGGGGTGACTCCGCGCATCCGCTCGGCGACCTTCTGGACCAGCGGGTTGTTGGCGCCGCGGCTGATGCCGACCATCGGGATGCCCTGGGCGCCGGCGGTCACCACCGAGACCTCGAAGTTGGCCTGGTGCATGCCCGCGACGATGACCGGGCGGCCCTCAGCGGCCGGACCCTTGACCAGCTCCGCGCCGAGGATCTCGACGCGACCCTCGGCCGGGTCGCTGATCCTGTCGAGGTGGGGGTACTCGGCGGCGGTGCGCCCCAGGTTGTCCCACATCGCCCGGACGATCTCCCGGCGCCGGGCCTGCGGCATCTCGGGGAAGACCAGCTCGAGGTTCCGGTAAGCGCGCTTCGAGAGGGCGAGGCGCGGCCCGACGCTGCGGCCGAGCCAGCCGCCGAGCGCCGAGGCCCGGTCGAGCGGCAGGATCTTGAACAGGCCCAGGAACAGGAAGGCGAGCGCCGCCTCGAGCGGATAGCGCAGGTACTTGGTCAGGAACTTGTCACGGTTGCGCACGGCCATCGGCCAGGATCCGGTCCAGCAGGTCTTCGATCCCCCGCTTGTCGCGCCATCCGAGGTGCACAGGCAAGACCCGAGTCGACTCGGCCAGCCGCGGCGGCAGGCGCAGACGGTCCTTTTCCGTGGTGACCAGCTCGGCGCCGAGCCCTGCCGCCTCGGCGAGCAGGGCCTCGGCCTCGGCGGCGCCGTAGGCGTGGTGGTCGGCGAAGGCGCGGGTGCCGGCGAGCTCGGCGCCGAGCCCGCGCAGCGTCTCGAAGAACTTGGCGGGCCGGCCGATCCCGGCGAAGGCGAGCAGGCGCCGGCCGCGCCAGGCGCCGGGATCCTCGGGGCGCAGGTCGGCGCGCAGCAGCGGCTTGCCGGTCGCCGCGAGCCCCGGCGGCAGCGCCTCGCCGTGGCCGATGGCCAGCAGCGCGTCGGCCCGTCCGAGGCCCCGCGCCAGGTTCTCGCGCAGCGGCCCGGCCGGCATCACCCGGCCGTTGCCGAAGCCGACCGCCGCATCGACGACCGCCAGCACCAGGTCCTTGTGCAGCGCGGGGTTCTGCAGGCCGTCGTCGAGCAGCAGCACTTCGGCGCCGCCGGCGACGGCGGCACGTGCGCCGGCGGCGCGGTCGCGCGCCACCCAGGTCGGGCAGGCGCGGGCCAGCAGCAGCGGCTCGTCGCCGACCGCCGCCGCCTCGTGGCGCGCGGGGTCGACGCGCAGCGGCCCGGCCTCGCACCCGCCGTAGCCGCGGCTGAGGGCGTGGACGGCGAGGCCCCGCTCCTTGAGCAGCGCGGCCAGGGCCAGCACGGTCGGCGTCTTGCCGGCGCCGCCGGCGGTCAGGTTGCCGACGCAGACGACCGGGATCGGCAGTCGCTCCGGGCGCACCAGCCGCCAGCGCAGCCAGCCGCCGAGGTCCCAGAGCAGGGCGGCCGGCAGCAGCAGGCTCGAGGCGAGGCCGCGTCGCGACCAGAAGGCGGGCGCGCGCATCAGGCTAGTCGGCCGGCGCCGGCGGCGCGTCGCGGCCGGGCGCCGCGCCGGCGGCGCCCTTGGCTTGGCTGGTGCCCGGCGCGGGCCTCGGGTCGGGGGCGACCGGCGCGCGGCCGAGGGCGCGGTCGGCCTGCTCGGTGAGCGCGATCAGGCGGCGCTCGAGCTCGCCGGCCAGGGCCTGCAGCTCGGCTTCGCCGGCGCGGCGCGGCACGGCCAGCGGCTCGCCCCAGAGGACGCGGGCGCGACCGAAGGGCAGCAGCACCAGGAAGCGGTCCCAGGAGCCGAGCAGGCGCGCCGGACGGGCCGAGGCGCTGACCGGCACGATCGGCACGCCGGCCAGCTGGGCGGCCTTGATCGCGCCGGCCTTGACCCGCATGCGCGGCCCCTTGGGGCCGTCCGGCGTGATGCCGACGCAGGCGCCCTGGGCCAGCTCGCGGCCCATGGCGCGCAGCGCGGCGGCGCCGCCGCGGCGGCTCGAGCCCGAGACCGAGGGAAAGCCGAGCCGCTCCAGCGCCGTCGAGATCAGGCGGCCGTCGCGGTGCCCGGAGATCAGCAGGTGCAGGCGCTCCGGCCGGTCGGTCCAGGCACCGCGCATGGCCAGCATGCGGCCGTGCCAGAAGGCGACGACGCAGGGGCTGCCGCCCTCGAGCAGCGCGCGGGTCGAGGCCGGCATCTCGCGCTCCCAGCGGGTCGTCGCGTGGACCAGCCGGATGTAGGCGGCGATCGCCGCGGCCAGCAGCCGGCGGCCGACGTCGGAACGCACGAGGCGCTTGGCTGCCGCCATGGCCGCTAGCCGCCGGTGGCGGCGACCGAGCTCCGCGCCGCCGGCGGTACCGGTCCTGGCTGGGATCCCGGCTGGGACTCGTCGGCGAACTGCAGGGCGTAGAGCCGGGCGTAGGCGCCGTTCCTGGCGAGCAGGTCGGCGTGGCTGCCGCTCTCGACGACGCGTCCGCGCTCCAGCACGTAGATCAGGTCGGCGTCGACCACGGTCGACAGGCGGTGCGCGATGACCAGGGTGGTGCGGCCCTGCTTGAGGCGGGCGAGCGCCTGCTGGACGTGGCGCTCGCTCTCGCTGTCCAGCGCCGAGGTTGCCTCGTCGAGCAGCAGGATCGGGGCGTCCTTCAGCATCGCCCGGGCGATCGCGATGCGCTGGCGCTGGCCGCCGGAGAGCTTGCTGCCGCGCGGCCCGACCTGGGTGTCGTAGCCCTGGGGCAGCTCGCGGATGAAGCCGTCGGCGCCGGCGGCCCGCGCGGCCTCGACCAGCGCCTCCTCGCCCGCGTCCTGGCGGCCGTAGGCGATGTTGGCGCGCACCGTATCGTCGAACAGCATGACCTCCTGGCTGACGTAGGCGACGGCCTCGCGCAGGGAGGTGAGGGTCACGTCGCGCACGTCCTGGCCGTCGACCAGGACCCGGCCCGCCGTTACGTCGTAGAAGCGCGGGATCAGGTTGAGCACGGTCGACTTGCCGGCGCCCGAGGGTCCGACCAGCGCCACGGTCTGGCCGGCGCGGGCCTCCAGGTCGAGGCCGTCGAGCGCGGCCTCCGAGGTGCCCTCGTAGGCGAAGCCGACGCCCTCCAGCCGCACCGACCCGCCCTCGAGCTCGAGCGCCTCGGCGCCGTGGCGGTCGACGACCTGGGGCTGGTAGTCGATCAGCTCGAAGACCCGTTGCGCCGCCGCCAGGCCTTCCTGCAGGTTGTTGTTGAGCTTGGCGACCCGCTTGGCCGGCTCGAAGGCGAGCAGCACGGCGGTGATGAAGGCGGCGAAGGAGCCGGGGCCCTGGGTCCCGGCGATCACCATGTTGCCGCCGTAGAGGATGACGCCGATCACCGCCAGGCCGCCCAGCACCTCGAGCAGCGGCTGGGTCACGTTGCGCACCCGGCTGCCCCGGACCTGCAGGGCGTAGACCTCGTCGATGCGCTCGCGGGCGCGGTCCGACTCGTAGCCCTCCATGCCGTAGGCCTTGACGTGGCGGGCGCCGTGGAAGGTCTCGTCGAGCAGGATCGAGAGCAGGCCGACCTGGTGCTGGGTGCTGCCCGAGACGCGGCGCATGCGCCTGCCGATGCGCAGCACCGGCAGGATCGCCGTCGGGAAGGCGAGGAAGGCGATCAGCGCCAGCACCCAGTTCTGGTAGAACATCACGGCGACCAGGGCGAGGGCGGTCAGCAGGTCGCGGCCGAGGCCGGTGAAGACGTTGGAGACGGTGTTCTGCAGCTGCTGGACGTCGTTGACGAAGCGCGAGCCGAGCTGGCCCGGGGGCATGACGTTGAAGAAGGCGACGTCGGCGCGGATCAGGCGGTCGTAGAGGCGCTGGCGCAGGTCGGCGACGACGCGGAAGCCGACCTGGCTCATCAGCACCGCCTCGCCGTAGGCCGCGAAGCCGCGCACCGTGAAGACGACCAGCGCCGCGCCGGCGATGCCCCAGAGCAGGTCGGAGTCCTGCTCGGAGAAGACATGGCTGATGATCGGCTCCATCAGCTGCGCCATGGCGCCGGTGCAGGCCGCGACCAGGGCCATGAAGACGACCGCCACGGCGATCCGCCCGCGGTAGCGGTGGATGTGCTCGCGCCAGAGGCGGCCGACCAGCGCCTTGGTCGACTCGTCCCACTGCACCTTGGCCTTGCGCTTCTCGCCCACGAGTCCGGCATACCCTCTGCTGCGCGCCTTCGCACGCGAGGGCGTCGTCTAGCATGGCGGCTCCCGGAGAACCAAGCAAAGGGCGCTCGGGCGCGCTGCCGCAGGGAGTGGTCTCAGGCCGGCGGGGGACCGGCGATCGGGTGCAGGTTGCCCAGGAACTGCTCGGCGCAGGCGCGCCAGGAGTGCTTCAGGGCGTGGGCCCGGCAGCGCTCCGGCGGGATCGCCAGGGCGCGCCCGGCAGCGTAGGCGAGGTCCTCGTCGAGCATCCCGATGCCGTGGCCGTCGACTACGTCAAGCGGGCCGGGGACCGGGAAGGCGGCGACCGGCAGGCCGCTGGCCAGGGCTTCCAGCATGACCAGCCCGAAGGTGTCGGTGCGGCTCGGGAAGACGAAGACGTCGGCCGAGGCGTAGTGGCGGGCCAGCTCCTCGCCCTGCCTGGCGCCGGCGAAGCGGGTCTCGGGAAAGCGCCGCCGCAGCTCGGCGAGCTGCGGGCCGTCGCCGACCACCAGCTTGGTGCCGGGCGTGAGGTCGAGGCGCAGGAAGGCCTCCAGGTTCTTCTCGACCGAGACCCGGCCGACGTAGAGGTAGACCGGGCGGGGCAGGTCGAGAGCGGGATCGTTGCGCGGCTTGAAGAGCTCGGTGTCGACGCCGCGCGACCAGGCCTTGAGGTTGGAGAAGCCGCGGCCTTCGAGCTCGCCCAGCAGCGTCGGCGTCGCCACCATCACCCCCTTCGAGGGCCGGTGGAAGCGGCGCATCACGGCGTAGCCGAGCGCCAGCGGCACCGGTATCCGCGCCGCCAGGTACTCGGGAAAGCGGGTGTGGTAGCTGGTCGTGAAGGGCAGGCCGCGGCCGAGGCAGAGGCTGCGCACCGCCCAGCCGATCGGGCCTTCGGTGGCGATGTGCACGGCCTCCGGCCGGAAGGCATCGAGGAGGCGGCGCGCGCCGGCCCGGGGCCTGACCGCCAGGCGGATCTCAGGGTAGGTCGGGCAGGCGATGGTCCGGAAGCGGCCGGGCTCGATCACCTCGACCGTGTGGCCCAGCGCCCTCAGCTCCTCGCCGACCCGGCCGAGGGTGCGCACGACGCCGTTGATCTGCGGCGTCCAGGCGTCGGTGGCGAGCAGGATGCGCATCAGGCGGCGGCGCCCAGCTCGTCGCCGCCCAGCTCGTCGCCGCCCGCCTCGTCGCCGCCCGCGCGCAGCATCGAGAAGTTGCGCAGCTCGGCCCAGTAGAGGATCTCGAAGCGGCCGTCGAAGTGCTCGACCAGCGCGGTGCAGCTCTCCACCCAGTCGCCGTCGTTGATGTAGAGGATCTCGCCGATCCGGCGCTGCTCGGCCTTGTGGATGTGGCCGCAGATGACGCCGTCGACGCCGCGCCGCCGCGCTTCCTCGGCGACCGCCTCCTCGTAGCGGTCGATGAACTGGACGGCGTTCTTGACCCGGCCTTTGAGCCAGGCCGACATCGACCAGTAGCCGAAGCCGAGGCGGCGGCGCGCGAGGTTGAACCAGTGGTTCAGCGCCAGCGCCAGGTTATAGGCCGAGTCGCCGAGCAGGGCGAGCCAGCGTGCGTACTTGACGATGCCGTCGAAGGCGTCGCCGTGCAGCACCAGCATGCGGCGGCCGTCGGCGGTCTCGTGGATCGCCTCCGACACCACCTCGACGCCGCCGAAGTGCTGGCCGGTGTAGCCGCGCAGCACCTCGTCGTGGTTGCCCGGCACGTAGATCAGCCGGGCCCCCTTGCGCGCCTTGCGCAGCAGCTTCTGGACGACGTCGTTGTGCGCCTGGGGCCAGTACCAGGACTTCTTCAGGCGCCAGCCGTCGAAGATGTCGCCGACCAGGTAGATCGTCTCGGCCTCGTTGAGGCGCAGGAAGTCCAGCAGGAACTCGGCCTTGCAGCCGCGCGTGCCGAGGTGGATGTCGGACAGGAAGATAGCCCTGTAGCGTCCCTGCTGGATCGTCGCCTGCATGCAGCCTTCCCGTCGCCGTCGCGATCCGGCCGAGGCGGCCGGGGAAGCGACTCAGGACTCTCCAGTGGCAGCCCTATCAAGACCAGTCGCGCCGCACCATCGGCGATCTCTAGAACAATTAAATATTCATATAGTAGAAACATAACCGCAATGCTTCCTACCCCAAGTATTCATCCGGTATGGACCGGAACGTTGCCCACCCCGACCTGCTCGACAGCGGCGCCGCCGAGCGGCCGAACCGCCTGAGCATCATCCACAACCCGACCGCCGGCGGCGCCCGCCGCCGGCGCTACGAGTCCGTCCTGGAACGGCTGGCAGCGGCGGGCGCCGAGCTTGAGGTGCTGGAGACCGGCCGGCGCGGCGATGCCGAGGACTTCGCGGCGGCGCTCGGCCGCGGCGCCTGCGACCGGCTGGTCGTCGCCGGCGGAGACGGCACGGTCAACGAGGCGATCAACGGCCTGCTGGCCAACCGGGCCGGCGGCCGCGGCCTGCCGCTGGCGATCCTGCCGCTCGGCACCGCCAACGTGCTGGCCGCGGAGATCGGGCTGTCGACCCGGCCCGCGGCGGTCGCCCGGGCGATCCTGGAGGGCGTCGCCCGACCGGTGGCGCTGGGCGAGGCGAACGGCCGCGCCTTCTGCCTGATGGCCGGCGTCGGCTTCGACGCCCGGGTCGTCGCCCGGGTCGACGGGCGGCTCAAGAAGCGCCTGGGCAAGCTCGCCTATGTCGTCCAGACCCTGCGCCAGCTCGCCGTCTACGACTTCCCGCGCTACCGCGTGGCGATCGACGAGGAGATCTACGCCGCCGCCTCGGCGGTCGCCTGCAACGCGCACTTCTACGGCGGCCGCTACGTGCTGGCGCCGGCCGCCGGGCTCGAGGCGCCGAGCCTGGAGGTCTGCCTGTTCGAGCGGCCCGGGCGCCTCCATGCAGCCCGCTACGCCCTGGCCATGCTGCTGGGCCTGCTGCCGCGCCTGCCCGACTACCGCGTCGTCACCGGCCGCCGCATCGCGATCCAGGGGCCGGTCGAGGATCCGATCCAGGGCGACGGCGACATCGTCGCCTCCCTGCCGGGCGTGATCCGCGTGCTTCCGGACGCCCTCGACCTGGTGTTTCCGCCGGCTTGATGCCCAGCCTGACGCCCGTGGCCTGCCGGCCGCTGGCCCGCCCCCGGCACCTCTGCTATATCGCGCCGGCCATTCCGACAGCGAGGAGACCGGGAAGATGGACGTCAAGGGCTTGGGTGCGATCGTCACGGGCGGCGGATCGGGCATGGGCGCCGAGGTCGGGCGCGCGCTCGCGGCCGCCGGCGCCAAAGTCGCGCTGCTCGACCTCAACGGCGAGGCCGCCAAGGCGGTCGCCGGCGAGATCGGCGGCCTCGGCCTGGCCTGCGACGTCTCGGACGCCGCCGCCGCCGAGGCCGCCGTCGCCGAGGCCGCCAAGGCCCACGGACCCTGCCGGGTGCTGGTCAACTGCGCCGGCATCGCACCGGCCAAGCGGATCGTCGGCAAGGAGGGCGCCATGCCCCTCGAGGCCTTCCGGAAGGTCGTCGAGGTCAACCTGATCGGCAGCTTCAACCTGCTGCGCCTCGCCGCCGCCGAGATGACCGCGGCCGAGCCGCTCAACGAGGATGGCGAGCGCGGCGTCATCGTCTCGACCGCCTCGATCGCCGCCTTCGAGGGCCAGGTCGGGCAAGCCGCCTACGCCGCCTCCAAGGCCGGCATCATCGGCATGATGACCCCGGCGGCGCGCGAGCTGGCGCGCTTCGGGGTGCGCGTCATGACCGTCGCGCCGGGCCTGATCGGCACGCCGCTGCTGCTCAACATGCCCCAGGAGGTCCAGGACACCCTGGCCCAGCAGACGCCCTTCCCCAAGCGCTTCGGCACGCCGGCCGAGTTCGCCCAGATCGTCATGACCATCGTCGGCAACGTCATGCTGAGCAACGACACCATCCGCCTCGACGGCGGCATGCGCATGCAGTAGCGAGTTCGGGCGGATGCCCAAGCGCCGGCCGCGCGGCCGGCGTTCAAGCCGCCCTCAGGTCGTCAGCACGATCTTGCCGATGTGGGCGCTCGATTCCATCAGGGCGTGGGCGGCCGCCGCCTCGGCCAGCGGGAAGGTGCGGTGGATCACCGGCTTGACCGTGCCGGCCTCCAGCAGCGGCCAGACGCGGGCCTGCAGGCTGGCGGCGATCGCCGCCTTGAAGGCGACGTCGCGCGGCCGCAGCGTCGAGCCGGTCAGGGTCAGGCGCTTGACCATGACCTGGGAGAAGTTGAGCTCGACCTTGGGGCCGCCGAGGAAGGCGATGAAGACCAGGCGGCCGTCGGGCGACAGCAGCGCGACGTCGCGCGGGATGTAGGCGCCGCCGACCATGTCGAGGATCAGGTCGCAGCCGCCGGCCGCCTGCTCGACGACCTCGACGAAGTCCTCCTCGCGGTAGTTGATCGCGCGCTCGGCGCCCAGCGCCTCGCAGGCCGCGCACTTCTCGGCGCTGCCGGCGGTCGCGAAGACGCGGGCGCCGAAGGCGACGGCAAGCTGGATCGCCGTGGTGCCGATGCCGCTGGAGCCGCCGTGCACCAGGAAGCGCTCGCCCTGCCTCAGGCCGCCGCGGTCGAAGACGTTGCTCCAGACCGTGAAGAAGGTCTCCGGCAGGGCCGCCGCCTCGACCGGGGTCAGACCGCGCGGCACCGGCAGGCACTGGGCGGCCGGCGCGACGGCGTACTCGGCATAGCCGCCGCCGGCGACCAGCGCGCAGACCGCGTCGCCGACCTGCCAGGTCTCGACGCCCTCGCCGAGCGCCACGACCTCGCCGGCGAGCTCCAGGCCGGGAATGTCCGAGGCGCCGGGCGGCGGCGCGTAGCCGCCCTTGCGCTGCAGCACGTCGGGCCGGTTGACGCCGGCGGCGGCGACGCGCAGCAGGACCTCGCCGCGCCCCGGGCGCGGCACCGGCCGCGTGGCGGGCTTCAGGACCTCGGGCCCGCCCGGCCCGAGGATCTCGATGGCGGTCATGCTCTCCGGTGGGGACTTGGGCGGGGACTGGTGCGGGGACTGGGCCAAGGCTCGCTCCTTTCGTTCTGCTGCCGGCTGTCTAATATGGAAGGCCATTGCAGCGCGAGGGAGGACTGCGCCATGGACCCGTTGGACCTGGAGCCGCGCAAGGCGATCGCCAAGCCCAAGGACCTCGACCTGATGGGCGTCGAGGAGCTCGCGGACTATCTCGCCGAGCTGGAGACCGAGGCCGAGCGCGTGCGCGCCAAGATCGCCGGCAAGACCGACTACAAGTCCGCCGCCGCCGCGCTGTTCAAGCTCTAGGGCTACCCCGAGGCTGGCGCGCCGCGCGTCAGGCGGGTCGCCGTTTCCTGTACAGCAGCCAGCCGAGCGGGCCGCCGAGCAGCACGACGACGAGCCAGCCGACGCGCGGCCCGAAGGGGCAGCGGCCGCCGGGCGGCGGCGCCCAGGACCCGCTGCGGCGCGAGGCCGCCACGTCGAGCAGGGGCAGCAGCCAGCCGCAGATCACGATCGTCCAGGCGAGCCAGGTGTCCATCGGTCCTTGGTGTTTCCTGCAGGGCGTGCCCCTGGCGGCTTCGTCGCGAAGGCGCCAGATTGGAGGGCCGTCCTCCGCACCCCTTCCTCCACTCGCAGGGATCCATAGCATGACCGACCTTTCCGGCAAGACCGCCCTGGTCACCGGCTCGACCAGCGGCATCGGCGAAGCCATCGCGCGCGCCCTGGCCGCCCAGGGCGCCGACATCGTCCTCAACGGCTTCGGCGAGGAGGCCGCGATCGCCCGGCTCAAGACCGGCCTGGCCGAGGAGCACGGAGTCAAGGTCGTCTACGACGGCGCCGACATGAGCCGGCCGGCGGCGATCGAAACCATGATGAAGAAGGCCGAGGCCGAGTTCGGCGCGGTCGACATCCTGGTCAACAATGCCGGCATCCAGCATACCGCCAACCTCGAGGACTTCCCGGCCGAGCGCTGGGACGCGGTGATCGCGATCAACCTCTCGAGCGCCTTCCACACCACCCACCATGCCCTGCCGGCGATGAAGCGCCGCGGCTGGGGCCGCATTCTCAACGTCGCCTCGGCGCACGGCCTGGTCGCCTCGGTGCAGAAATCGGCCTACGTCGCGGCCAAGCACGGCATCGTCGGCCTGACCAAGGTGACGGCCCTGGAGACCGCGCGCGACGGCATCACCGCCAACGCGATCTGCCCGGGCTGGGTGCTGACGCCCCTGGTCCAGAAGCAGATCGACGCCCTGGCCGAGCGCGAGAGCCTGACCGCGGCGGCCGCCCGGGAGAAGCTGATCGGCGAGAAGATGCCGAGCGGCGAGCCGGTGACGCCCGAGCAGATCGGCGCCTTCGCGGTCTTCCTCTGCTCGCCGGCCGCCGAGCGCATCACCGGCGCCGCGCTGCCGATCGACGGCGGCTGGACCGCCCAGTAGGCGCCGCCGGCGGCGGGGAGCGGGCGCGGCGGATGGGCGAGCAGCCCGACGGCCTGTGGTGCGAGCGCCGCCGGCTCCGTGAGCCCGGCTCGCGGCCGGCGTCGGGGCGGGCGCTGTTCCTGGACCGCGACGGCGTCGTCGTCGAGGAGGTCGGCTACCTGCACCGGCCGGCCGAGGTGCGGGTCGCGCCCGGCGCCGCCGCGCTGTGCCGCGCGGCGCGCGCCGCCGGCTGGGCCGTGGTGCTGGTCAGCAACCAGTCGGGCGTCGGCCGCGGCCGCTACGGCTGGCCGGCCTTCGCGGCAACCCAGGCCGAGATCGAGCGCCAGCTCGCCGCGGCCGGCGCACCCGAGCCCTTCGACCTGGTCCTGGCCTGTCCGCACCACCCCGAGGGCCTCGGCCGCTACCGCCACCCCGACCATCCGGCGCGCAAGCCGAATCCCGGCATGCTCCTGCGCGCCGGCGCGCTGCTGGCGCTCGAGCCGGCGGCGGGCTGGATCGTCGGCGACCGGGCGCTCGACCTCGAGGCCGGCCGCCGCGCCGGCCTGGCCGGCGGCCTGCACGTCCTGACCGGTCACGGCGCGGCGGCCGGCGAGCGCGCCCGGGCGCTGGACCTCGCCGCGCCCGGCTTCCGGGTGCTGACGGCCGACGACCTGATCGGGGCCGCGGAGCGGCTTCCGCTCGGCTACGGCGGGGGCTGACGGGCGCACCGGCCGCTCGCAGGTCGTTGCACCGCAACGGACTTGCGCAGAAGGTGGCCGGTCGAGAACAATGGCGGCAAGCCCGCGTCCGGCGGTGGGGAGCCGCACGGGCGGGGAGAACAAGGACCGACCACCTCCATTCCAGGCAGCAGGGAGATTGACATGCGTCGCCAGCACCCCGGACGAACGCTCATCGAGGCGCTGTCGCGCCGCCGGTTCCTGACCGGTGCCGCCGCCGTCGGCCTCACCTTCGCGGGCCTGCCCAAGGGGGCGAAGGCCCAGGAGGAGCCGAAGGTCAACTTCTACAACTGGGACACCTACATCGGCGAGACGACGCTGGAAGACTTCAAGGAGGTCTCCGGCATCGACGTCTCGATGAGTCTCTTCGCCGACAACGACGAGCTCTTCGCCCGCTTCAAGGAGGGCAATCCCGGCTTCGACGTGATCGTGCCGACCAACGACTACTGCGAGCGCCTGATCCTCGCGGGCCTGCTGCAGAAGCTCGATCACTCGAAGATCCCGAACTTCAGCAATGTCGCTCCGGCCTTCCGGGACGCCGCCTTCGACCCGGGCCGCGAGTACTCGATGCCCTACATGTGGGGCACCATGGGCATCGGCTACCGCAAGTCGGCGGTCGACGGCGTGCCGAGCAGCTGGAGCGCGGTGCTCGAGAGCGACGCCCACGCCGGCCGCATCGCCCTGCTCAGCGAGAGCCGCACGATGCTCGGCATGGCCGCCAAGTATCTCGGGTACTCGATGAACACGACCGATCCCGCGGAGATCAAGGCGGCCGAGGAGCTGCTGATCCGCCAGAAGCCGAACGTCAAGGTCTTCGCGGAGGACAACGGCCAGGACCTGCTGCTCTCCGGCGAGGTCGACCTGACCGTCGAGTGGAACGGCGACATCCTGCAGATCATGGCCGAGGACCCCGACGTCAGCTACGTCGTGCCGGACGAGGGCTCTCTGCTCTGGCAGGACACGCTGTGCATTCCGAAGGACGCGCCGCACCCGGACAACGCCCACGCCTTCATCAACTACATCCTGGCGCCCGAGCCGGGCGCGGCGATCGCCGACTACATCCAGTACGCGACGGCCAACCAGGCGGCGCGCGAGCTGCTCGGCCCCGAGTACAACGACAATCCGGCGATCTTCCCGACCGACGAGACGATCGCGCGCTGCGAGCCGCAGATCTACCTGGGCGAGGACGCGCAGCGGCTCTACGAGGAGGCCTGGACCCGAGTCATGGCAGGCTGACGGCCCGATTCGCGGGGGGGGGGGGGGGCGGGCCGCGAGCGGCCCGCCCCGACCAGCCTTCCCGATAGGGCGCAGCCGGCGGCTCGATGGAAAACTGGCGCAAGCATCCCCTGGTCTTCTGGGCCTTCTCGCTGCCGCCCAGCTTCTGGCTCGTCTGCTTCTTCCTGGTGCCGCTGACCCTGGTCTGGGGCTACTCCTTCTCGGAGAAGCGCGGCATCATCGACACCGAGCTGACCTTCACGCTCGACAACTACCTGCGCGCGCTCGAGCCGATCTATCTCCAGATCCTCTGGAAGTCGCTCCTGCTCGCCGGCGCCGCGACCCTGATCTGCCTCCTCGTCGGCTACCCGGTCGCCTTCGCCATCGCCTTCGCCTCCGAGCGGGCCAAGCCCTGGCTGCTGCTGCTGGTCATCCTGCCGTTCTGGATCAACATCCTGATCCGCACCTACGCGCTGATCGCCGTCTTCCGGAGCCGCGGCTACGTCAACTTCGCCTACGAGGACCTGTGGAACCTGGCCAACTGGCTGCTCGCGCTGATCGGCCTGGGCGAACTCAACCTGCTCGGCGAGCGCTTCGTGCCGATGAACCTGCTCTACAACAACGTCGCCGTCGTCGCCGGCATCGTCTACGCCTTCTTCCCCTTCATGGTGCTGCCGCTCTACGCCAACATCGAGAAGCTCGACCGCGCCTATCTGGAGGCCAGCCTGGACCTGGGCGCCGGGCACTGGCGGACCTTCCGCTCGGTGGTCTTCCCGCTGACCTGGCAGGGCGCGCTCTCGGGCATCGTCATCGTCTTCATCCCGGCGCTCGGCGCCTTCTTCATCCCCGACCTGCTGGGCGGCACCGACAGCCAGATGATCGGCAACGTCATCGAGCGGCAGTTCAAGAGCGCCAACGACTGGCCCTTCGGCGCGGCGCTGTCCTTCCTGCTGATGTACGCGACCTTCTTCGCGCTCGCCCTGCGCGCGCTGGTCGCCGGGCGCCGCGGCGCCGGCGCGCTGGACGCCTGAGCGCCATGGCCGACCGCTCGACCCCGGCCGTCCAGCCCCTTCGTATCGGCCGCCTCGCACGGGCCTTGCGCCTCGGACTCCGCCGCGATTCCGCGATGGGGCCACTCGACTACGGCCGGCGCTGGTGGATGCGCCTGATCCTCGCGCTGACCTTCCTGTTCCTTTACGCGCCGATCGTCGTGCTGGTCGCCTACAGCTTCAACTCCTCGCGGCGCAACATCGTCTGGGTCAGCTTCACCACCGACTGGTACGTCAAGGCGGCCAGCAACGACAGCCTGCTGACGGCCTTCGCCAATTCGCTGACCATCGCGGTGGCGAGCACCCTGCTCAGCGTCGTCCTGGGAACGCTGACGGCGCTGCTGCTCTGGCGCTTCCGCTTCCCGGGCCGGCCGCTCTACGAGGGCGCCGTGGCGCTGCCGATCGTGATCCCCGAGATCTGCATGGGGGTCGCGATGATGGCCTTCTTCGCCTGGATCGGCTGGCCCAACAACCTGCCCTGGCCGCTCAGCCTGACCAACATCACGATCGCCCACGTCGCCTTCTCCTTCCCCTTCGTGGCGGTCATCGTCCGAGCGCGCCTCGCCGGCTTCAACCGCGAGCTCGAGGACGCCGCCAAGGATCTCGGCGCGACCGAGTGGCGCACCCTGATCGACATCGTCGTGCCGCACCTGAAGCCGGGCCTGATCGCCGGCGCCCTGATCGCCTTCACCCTGTCGCTCGACGACTTCGTCATCACCTTCTTCACCGCCGGCCCGGACACCATCACCCTGCCGGTCAAGATCTTCTCCATGGTGCGCTTCTCGGTGACGCCGGAGGTCAACGCCGCCTCGACCGTCCTGATCGTCATCACCGTCGTCGCCACCGTCGTCGCCATGCGCCTGCAGACCCCGACCAAGCCCGCCTGAGCGGGCCGGCCCCACCCCGCGCGATCGCCAGGAAGAGAGCCCGCCGATGTCCGAGGCCATCATCTCGATCCAAGGTGTGACCAAGCGCTTCGGCGCGGTCGCGGCGGTCGACTCGGTCGATCTCGAGATCCGCGCCGGCGAGTTCTTCGCCCTGCTCGGTCCCTCGGGCTGCGGCAAGACCACCCTGCTGCGCATGCTCGCCGGCTTCGAGCAGCCGAGCGAGGGGCGCATCCTGATCGACGGCCAGGACATGACCGGCGTCCAGCCCAACCGCCGGCCGGTCAACATGGTCTTCCAGTCCTACGCCGTCTTCCCCCACATGACGGTCTTCGACAACGTCGCCTACGGCCTCAAGGTGGTCGGCACGGCGCGCGGCGAGATCGCGCCGCGGGTCAGGGAGGCGCTGGCCATGGTTCAGCTCGAGGACTACGGCGCGCGCAGGCCGGACCAGCTCTCGGGCGGCCAGCGCCAGCGCGTCGCCCTGGCCCGGGCCCTGGTCAAGCGGCCGAAGGTGCTGCTGCTCGACGAGCCGCTCTCGGCGCTCGACGCCAAGCTGCGCGAGGCCATGCAGCTGGAGCTGGTGCGCCTGCAGCACAGCGTCGGCATCACCTTCGTGATCGTCACCCACGACCAGGACGAGGCCCTGTCGATGGCCGACCGCATCGCCGTCATGCAGGACGGCCACGTCCGCCAGGTCGCCGACCCGCAGACGCTCTACGAGTACCCCAGCGGCCGCTTCGTCGCCGACTTCATCGGCAAGATGAATCTCTTCGAGGGCCGGGTCGCGGCCAACGACGGCACCGTCCTCGCCGTCGAGGTCGAGGGGCTCGGCCGCATCGAGCTGCCGGCTGAGCCGGGGACGCCGGCCAGCGGCGAGGCGATCGGCATCGCGGTGCGCCCGGAGAAGGTCGAGCTGACGCGCGCGGCGCCGCCGGCGGGCAGCGTCGCCCGGCGCGGCACGGTGGCGCAGGTCGCCTACTACGGCGACGTCTCCTACGTCTTCCTGGAGCTCGAGGACGGGCCGGCCCTGAACGCCACGGTGCAGAACGCGGACCGCGCCGCCGAACCCTACTTCGTCAAGGGCGAAACCCTCTGGGCCGCCTGGAACCCACAGGACTTCCTGGTGCTGGGGGAATAGCGGCGAGCGCCGGGCCGTGGCGGCGCAGAGCAAGGGGGTAGCCGGGGCGATCCTGCCGCCCCGGCCGTCCCGCCGGCGCTACATCCGGCCGTCGTAGTCCTTGAACTCCGGCTGCGGCGGCACCGGCTTGCCGGTCAGCTTGCCGAAGACCTCGGGCCGCCGCGCCGCGAGGCGCCGTCCGAGGGCGTAGAGGTCGAGGTCGGCCTCGCGCAGCTCCGGAAAGAGCTTCTGCTCCTCCTCCTCGACATGCTCCTCGACCGCCTTGCGCAGCTTGGTCACCAGCTGGTCCGGCGTCTTGCCCGCCTTGGCGGCGGCGAGCAGCTCGGTGACCATCTCCTTGGCCTCGGCGTGCTCCTCCTCGGCGTGGTCGAGGAGCGCGTCCTCGCCGGTCGCCTCGCGGGCGACCGGGTAGAGGATCTCCTTCTCCAGGGTCGTGTGCGCCTGGAGGTCGAGGCAGATGCGCTCGATCAGGCGCAGCTTGACCTTCTTGTCCGACGCCGCCTCGTAGGCGGCGAAGTAGCCCTCGACCTCGCGGTGCTCCTGCTCCAGCAGCAGCGTCGCGTCGGGCGCCACCTTCTTGCCCGCCATCAGCGCGGCGGCAGGCGAGATCGGGTCCGACTGCGAGGCCTCGTGGGACGTCTTGCTCGGGCTCATCGCCATCCTCCTATTCCGCCGCGACCTCGTGATAGGCCAGCTTGGAGCCCTTGCGCCCGTCCTCATCGAGACGCAGCGCCTCGACCGGGTGCGGGCCCTCGGTCTCCAGCCGGTACTCGCGGCCCTTGCCACGCATCTCCTCGATGACCTGCTCGCTCGGCACCTGATCGCCGTTCACCGCGCGCTGGTAGTCGAAGTAGCGGTGGCCGGAGGGCAGGTCGGTGATCGGGACGAAGTCGGCGCCGTCGGCGGTCAGGTCGACCTGCTTGGCCAGCACCTCGCGGACGTAGGCCTTGTTCTCCTTGAACGTCAGGTTCGGCTTCAGCGACTTCGGCAGCAGCTGCTCCGGATCGCGCTTCTCGACCGTGCGCATCAGCTCGGCGGCGATCTGGAGATGCTCGATCTCCATCGCCAGGTGGGTCTCGTAGAGCGCCTTGACCCGCGGATCCGGCTCCTCCTCCATGAAGGAGTAGTACATCCAGCACTCGGTGAGCTCGTGCAGGAGCAGGTTCTCGATCCAGGTGCAGCTGGGGTCGAGGATCGACTCGTAGTGGCTGACGTGCTGCTCCTCGATTTCGGCGATCTCGAGGTAGAGGCCGCGGGCCAGCGGCTCCTGGAAGCGATTGCCGATGGTGTTGTAGAAGTTCATCGTCTGCTGCTCGGCAGACATCACCATCATGGCGTTGAGGATCGACTGCGGGTCGGCGGCCAGCGCCGTCATCGGCCGGCGGATCTCGTCGTGCGGGTGGCGGTGCTCGAAGATCGTCGGCCGGCCCGGCATGATCTCCGTCAGCTCGCCGACCAGCTTCTCGGCGCGCCTGCCGTCGAGCAGGTCGTAGAGGTTGGCGTAGCGGTAGAGGTGGTCGAAGTCCTCGAGCAGGCCGAACTCGTAGACCTGGCGCAGGTAGGGATCGGGCTCCAGCTTGGCGATGCAGGAGGTCAGGTCGACCGCCACCTGCTCGTAGCCGATCGTCACCTCGAGCGTCGATTCGTCGCCGGGGATCAGCCAGTTGATCGCCTTCTGCTGCTGCGCCTCGACGCGCCGCACCATGGCCAGCTGCTGCTTGATCTTCGGGTCGATGGTGTTGCGCGCCATCTGGTGCGAGAACATCATCGCCTCGACCTCGACGCCGTTGGCGGCGATGCCGCGGCAGCGGCTGTAGGGGTGAACCGTTTCCTTGTCATAGGGCTTGACGTTCAGCTCGCTCCAGTTGCGCAGCTGCTTCTCGAGGGGGATGCCCTTCTCCTGAAGGGGGTTGAAAACCATCGGTGCTCTCCTGATTCCGGGGGGTCGTTCGTGAGTCGCCAAACGGAATCGGTCGGCGATGGTTCCTTGCTTGTCCGGTCGACTCGGAAGTATTCACTTCTTATAACGACTGTCGTCCAAGACAAGACGAAGGTCTCGCGCGGCTCTCCTCGGGGGCAAGGTGCCGCAAGGCCGAGCCCGGCGTGCGGGCGCCGCAGGCTAGAAGAGGTCGGGCTGCTTGGGCGCCGGCGGAGTCGCCTTGCGCCGGGGCGCGCCGCCCCCGGCGACGACGTCCCTGCGGGCATCTGCGAACTGGATCTCCAGGGCCTCGCCGGGCGAGACCTGGTCGGCGCGCGCGACGACGTGGCCGCTAGCGTCGCGAACCACGGCGAAGCCGCGTATCAGGGTCTTCTCGTAGGAGACCGTCTCCAGGCGCGCGCTCCAGGCCTCCAGCGCGTCGCCGGCCTTCTCGGTCATCCGCTTGGCGCAGAGCGGCAGGCGGCGCCCGGCCTCGACTTCGGCCAGCGCGCGGCGCGCCGGGAGCGTCATCCGCGGGCCGAGGCCGGCGAGGCGCGCCGCCAGCTCGCCGATGCCGCGCTGGGCGAAGGCGATCTGCTGGCGCGGATGCGGCAGGTGCGCGCCCAGCTCGCTCGCCCGCGCGGCGCGCTGCTGCAGGAAGCCGCGCCAGGCGAGGGCGAGGCGCTCGCTCCGCTCGTCCAGGGCCTGGCTCTTCTCGCCGAGCAGGCGCACCGGGTCGGGCAGGCCGCGGCCCAGGCTCTCGACCGCGGTGCGGCGCTCGGTCATCAGGCGCTGCGCCGCGCCGAGCTTGCGGTGCTCCAGCTCGAGCAGGGTCGCGACCAGCTCGCCGCGCACCGGCACCGCGATCTCGGCGGCCGCGGTCGGCGTCGGCGCCCGGCGGTCCGAGGCGAAGTCGATCAGGGTCGTGTCGGTCTCGTGCCCGACCGCCGAGATCAGCGGGATCGCCGATTCGGCGGCGGCGCGCACCACGACTTCCTCGTTGAAGGCCCAGAGGTCCTCCAGCGAGCCGCCGCCGCGCGCCACGATCAGCAGGTCCGGGCGCGGCACGGCGCCGTCGGCGGCAAGCGCGTTGAAGCCGCGGATCGCCCTGGCGATCTGCTCGGCGGCGCCCTCACCCTGGACCAATACCGGCCAGACCAGGACGTGGCGCGGGAAGCGGTCGGCGAGGCGGTGCAGGATGTCCCGGATCACCGCGCCGGTCGGCGAGGTGACGACGCCGATGACGCTCGGCAGGTAGGGCAGGGGCCGCTTGCGCTCGGCGTCGAACAGGCCCTCCTCGGCCAGCTTGCGGCGCCGGTCGTCGAGCAGCTTCAGCAGCGCGCCCTCGCCGGCCAGCTCCAGGCTGTCGATGACCAGCTGGTACTTGGAGCGGCCCGGGAAGGTCGTGATGCGCCCGGTGGCGATGACCTCCATGCCGTCCTCGGGACGCAGCTGCAGGCGTCCCGCCGTGCCCTTCCAGCAGACCGCGTCGAGCGCCGCCTCCGCGTCCTTCAGGCAAAGGTAGAGGTGGCCCGAGGCGGCCCGCTTGAAGCCCGAGATCTCGCCGCGCACGCGCACCCGCTCGAAGCGGTCCTCGAGCGTGCGCTTGATCGCCCGGCTGACCTCGGAGACCGAGAGCTCGGGCAGGTTGCCGGGGCCGGCGTCGGGGAGGGGGAGGTCGAGATCGGTCATGGGTCTGCTGGGGGCCTATGCTACAAGAGCCGCCGCGCCGGGCAAAGCCGCGGCGTCGGGAGGAGCTGACAGGCAGGAGCGGAGAGGGTCCGGATGAGAATCCTGGTGGTCGGGAGCGGAGGACGCGAGCATGCGCTGTGCTGGGCGATCGCCGGCTCGCCGCTCTGCGAGAAGCTGTGGTGCGCGCCGGGCAACGCCGGCATCGCCGAGGAGGCCGAGTGCCTCGCCATCGCCGCCGACGACGTCGACGGCCTGGTCGCCTTCGCGTGCGAGCAGCGCCCCGACCTGGTCGTCGTCGGGCCCGAGGGGCCGCTGGTGCTCGGCCTGGTCGACCGCCTGGAGTCCGAGGGCATCCGGGCCTTCGGGCCGAGCGCTGCGGCGGCCCGCCTGGAGGGCTCCAAGGGCTTCATGAAGGACCTCTGCGCACGCCACGGCATCCCGACCGCGCGCTACGGCCGCTTCGTCGATCCCCAGGCCGCCAAGGTCTTCGCCCGCGAGCTGGGGGCGCCGCTCGTGGTCAAGGCCGACGGCCTGGCCGCCGGCAAGGGCGTCACCGTCGCCGAGACCCTGGAGGAGGCCGAGCGCGCGATCGAGGAGGCGCTGGTCGCCGGCCGCTTCGGCACGGCCGGCGAGGAGGTCGTCGTCGAGGCCTTTCTGGCGGGCGAGGAGGTCTCCTTCTTCGCGCTCTGCGACGGCGAGCGGGCCCTGCCCCTGGCCTCGGCCCAGGACCACAAGCGCGCCTTCGACGGCGACCGCGGGCCGAACACCGGCGGCATGGGCGCCTACTCGCCGGCGCCGGCCCTGACGCCGGCGCTGCAGGCCCGGGTCATGGCCGAGATCGTCGAGCCGACGGTCGCCGCCATGAAGGCCGAGGGCACGCCCTTCAAGGGCGTGCTCTTCGCCGGCCTGATGATCTCGCCCGACGGCGCGCCGAAGCTGCTGGAGCACAACGTCCGCTTCGGCGATCCCGAGTGCCAGGCGCTGCTGCTGCGCCTCAGGAGCGACCTGCTGCCGGCGCTGGTCGCCGCCGCCGACGGCCAGCTCGGCGCCTTCGACCTGCGCTGGCACGAGGCGCCGGCGCTGGTCGTCGTGCTGGCCACGAAGGGCTATCCGGGATCGTACGCGACGGGCAGCGAGATCCGCGGCCTCGAGCAGGCGGCGCAGGTCGAGGCGGTGACGATCTTCCACGCCGGCACCGCGCGCTCGGCGGGCGGCGCCCTGACCGCCAGCGGCGGCCGCGTGCTCTCGGTCGCCGCGCTCGGCGCGACGCTGGCCGAGGCCCGCTCGCGCGCCTACCAGGCCGTCGAGCGGATCGACTGGGCGGAGGGCTTCTGCCGCCACGACATCGGCTGGCGCGCCCTGGAGGGGTAGGAGCGGGCCGGGTCGGCGCCGTCACGTCCCTCGCCGGCGCCGTCACGTCCCTCGACAGGCTCGGGACGAAGCGGAATTCAGGGCGAATGCATGCTTCGCCCTGCGCTCGGGACGATGCCAGTTCGGGATCCAGGCCAAAAGCCCGCTTCGCCCTGAGCCTGTCGAAGGGCGTGGGAGCGCCCGGCGGAGCCGCCAAGCGGCTCAGCCGGCCTCGGCGTCGCGGCGGCGCAGCTCCTTCTTGCGGTCGTGCGGGTCGAGCAGGCGCTTGCGCAGGCGGATCGAGGTCGGCGTGACCTCGACCAGCTCCTCGTCCTCGATGTAGGCCAGGGCCTGCTCCAGGGCGAAGCGCCGCGGCGGCGTCAGGCGCACCGCCTCGTCCTTGCCGGAGGCACGCATGTTGGTCAGCTGCTTGGCCTTCAGCGGATTGACCTCCAGGTCGTTGCCGCGGCTGTGCTCGCCGATGATCATGCCCTCGTAGACCGGCGTGCCCGGCTCGACGAAGATCTGGCCGCGCTCCTCGAGGTTCCACAGGGCGTAGGCCACCACGTCGCCCGTCGCATTGGAGATCAGCACGCCGTTGCGCCGCCCCGGGATCGGGCCCTTGTAGGGCGCGTAGGCGTGGAACAGCCGGAACATGATGCCGGTGCCGCGGGTGTCGGTCAGGAACTCGCCGTGGTAGCCGATCAGGCCGCGCGCCGGCGCGTGGAACACCAGCCGCTGCTTGCCGCCGCCCGAGGGCCGCATCTCCTGCAGCTCCGCCTTGCGCTGGCTCATCTTCTCGACGACGACGCCGGTGAACTCCTCGTCGACGTCGACCTGGACCTCCTCGATCGGCTCCAGGCGCTGGCCGTTCTCGGTCTTGAACAGCACCCGCGGCCGGCTGATCGACAGCTCGTAGCCCTCGCGGCGCATGTTCTCGATCAGCACGCCGAGCTGCAGCTCGCCGCGGCCGGCGACCTCGAAGGCGTCCTTGTCGGCGGTCTCGGAGATGCGGATCGCGACGTTGCCCTCGGCCTCGCGCAGCAGGCGGGCGCGGATCATGCGGCTGGTCACCTTGTCGCCCTCGCGGCCGGCGAAGGGCGAGTCGTTGACCTGGAAGGTCATGGCCAGGGTCGGCGGGTCGATCGGCTGCGAGGGAATCGCGGCATCGGCCGAGAGGTCGCAGATGGTGTCGGCGACCGTGGTATGCGCGAGCCCGGCGATGGCGACGATGTCGCCGGCCGAGGCTTCCTCGACGGCGACCCGCTCGAGGCCGCGGAAGGCCAGCAGCTTGGTCAGGCGCGCGCGCTCCAGCTCCTTGCCGTGGCGGTTCATCGACTTGACCGTCGAGTTCATGCGCGCCGTGCCGGAGAGGATGCGCCCGGTCAGGATGCGGCCCAGGAAGGGATCGGCCTCCAGGGTCGTCGCCAGCATCCGGAACGGCCCTTCCTCGGTCGCCGGCGCCGGCACCCGCGCGACGATCATGTCGAACAGCGCGTCCATGTTCTCGCGCGGCGCGTCCGGCTCGGCGATCGCCCAGCCCTGCTTGGCCGAGGCGAAGAGCGTCGGGAAGTCGAGCTGCTCGTCGCTGGCGTCGAGGGCGCCGAACAGGTCGAAGACCTCGTCCTGGACCTCGTAGGGCCGGGCCTCGGCCTTGTCGGCCTTGTTGATCACCACGATCGGCTTCAGGCCGTGGGCCAGGGCCTTCATGGTGACGAACTTGGTCTGCGGCATCGGCCCCTCGGCGGCGTCGACGAGCAGCAGCACGCCGTCGACCATCGAGAGGATGCGCTCGACCTCGCCGCCGAAGTCGGCGTGGCCGGGCGTGTCGACGATGTTGAGCCGCACGCCCTTCCACTCGACGGAGGTGCACTTGGCCAGGATGGTGATGCCGCGCTCGCGCTCCAGGTCGTTGGAGTCCATGGCGCGCTCGGCCATCTGCTGGTTGGCGCGCAGGGCACCGGACTGCCGGAGCAGCTGGTCGACCAGGGTGGTCTTGCCGTGGTCGACGTGGGCGATGATCGCCAGGTTGCGCAGATCGGCGCGCATGGATTTTCCTTCGGTCTGGGGGCCGGCGGCGGTCAGCCGAGCCTGTCTCGGGCCAGCTCGGCGAGCGAACGCTCGGGTCGTGGACCCATATGGGTGATGACTTCGCCCGCTGCCAGGGACCCGTAGCGCCCGCAGGTCGCCGGGTCGAGCTTGCGGCTGTAGCCGTAGAGGAAGCCGGCGGCGTAGGCGTCGCCGGCCCCGGTGGAATCGACCAGGGGGCCGAGGCTCATGGCATCGACCGGATGGGCCTCGCCGTCCGCCAGCACCAGCGAGCCCCGCTCGCTGCGGGTCAGCGCCGCGACCTCGCAGTGGCCGCGCACCGCCGCGGCTGCCGCGTCGAAGTCGTCGGTCTCGTAGAGCGCCCGGATCTCGGTCTCGTTGGCGAAGAGGATGTCGACGTGACCGTCGACCAGCTCGCGGAAGGACTCGCGGTGGCGTTCGACGCAGAAGGCGTCGGACAGGCTGAGCGCGATCTTGGCGCCGACGCCGCGCGCCGCCTCGGCGGCCTTCAGGAAGGCCTCCTTCGCCGGTGGCGCGTCCCACAGGTAGCCCTCGAGGTAGAGCACCCGGCCGGCGCGCACCAGCTCCAGGTCGAGGTCCTCGGGCCCGAAGGTGATCGAGGTGCCGAGGTAGGTCGCCATGGTGCGCTGGGCGTCGGGCGTCACGAAGATCAGGCAGCGCGCGGTCGGCTCGCCCTCGGTC
Source organism: Tistlia sp. (assembly GCF_040905785.1). Classification (NCBI taxonomy): domain Bacteria; kingdom Pseudomonadati; phylum Pseudomonadota; class Alphaproteobacteria; order Rhodospirillales; family Rhodovibrionaceae; genus Tistlia; species Tistlia sp. The sequence goes on along the minus strand of NZ_JBBDQW010000029.1, from coordinate 82,870 downwards.
GCCGGCGCGACGCGGTAGAGCGTCCCGCCCGTGGTGATGTCGTGGCGGAAGATGCCGCCGAGCTGATCGTCGCGGACCTTGCCGATGAAGCCGCCGCTGGCGCCCAGCGAGGCGAGGCCGGCCATGGTGTTGGCGGCCGAGCCGCCGGAGCTCTCGACGGCCGGCCCCATGGCGGCGTAGAGCGCCTCGGCACGCGCCGTGTCGATCAGGGTCATCGAGCCCTTCTCGAGCGACTGTGCGCCGAGGAAGGACTCCTCGGCGTGGGTCAGGACGTCGACGATGGCGTTGCCGATGCCGACGACATCCAGGCTGCCCGGCTGCATGGGCTCTCTCCGCTGCTGTTTCGGAATTGGCGGGCCCTATAGCAGCTTGGCATGAAGATTTCATCTTTTGCGTTGCAGCAAGCGGCGCGCTATGGCTTTGCCCGATGCTCTCGGATCTCGCCAGGGCCTTCGGCCAGCTGTCGGACCCCGCCGCGCGCGGCGTGCTCTGGCGGGCCCTGTTCTTTTCCCTGCTGACCTTCGTCGCGCTCTGGGTCCTGGCCGGCCTCGGCCTGTCCTGGGCGGGCGACTCCGTCGTCGCCTGGGTCAAGGGGCTGGGCGTCGAGGGCCTGCTGCTGTGGGTCGTCGAGCTGCTGTTCGGCCTCGCCTGGATCAGCGCCCTGATCCTGGTCAGCTTCTTCCTGTTCCCGGCGATCGTCGCGACGACCCTGTCGTTCCTGCTCGACGACGTCTGCCGCGCGGTCGAGGCCCGCCACTATCCCGGCCTGCCGCCGGCGCGCGAGCCGCCGCTGCTGGAGCAGATCGGCGACGGCCTGCGCTTCGCGGCCGTCACCGTCGGGCTCAACCTCCTGATCCTACCGCTCTACTTGCTGCTGATCTTCTTGGCGCCGGCCAACCTCCTGCTCTATTATGGATTGAACGGCTACCTGTTCGGTCGCGAATACTTCGAACTGGTGGCAGCGCGCCGCCTCCTGCCGGAGGAATCCCGCACGCTGAGAAAGCGGCACGGCGGTTCGACCTTTGCAAGCGGGGTCGTCGTTGCCTTATTATTGACGCTGCCACTGGTCAACATCGTCACGCCGATCGTGGCGACGGCCTTCATGCTGCACCGCTTCGAGAAGCTGCGTAGACGGGGCTGAGCACGGCTCGTAAAATGTCCGGCGAAGACCGGAAAGCTCTGGCGGCGCGGTCGGCTTTCGAAGTATTCGACCAGAGAAGGGATGACAATCGATGTTCGGACGACGCAAGAGCGGTTCCGGGGACGACCGAAACGACAGCCCTGCCGAGACCACGACGCGGGAAGCCGGCGCCGTGCGCAGCAGCCGCCCCGACGCGGCGGCCGTGCTCGAGCGCCAGCCGACGCCGCCGATCCGCGAGCCCCTGCGACGGCCGACACAGGAGAGCCGATCCGTGCCCAGCAAGCATACCGAGGAAACCGAAGGCAAGAAGCTGACCGTCGGCAAGGGCATCCGCCTGTCCGGCGAGATCACCGCCTGCGAGAAGCTGGTCGTCGAGGGCCAGGTCGAGGCCGACCTGAGCGGCGCGCAGGATCTGGTGGTCGCCGAGAGCGGCCTGTTCAAGGGCCGCGCGATCGTCGACCGCGCCGAGATCAGCGGCACCTTCGAGGGCGAGCTGACGGTGCGCGAGGTTCTGAGCCTGCACGGCAGCGGCCTGATCGAGGGCACGCTGCGCTTCGCCGAGATGGAGATCCAGCGCGGCGGGCGCGTGCGCGGCACGATCGAGGAGTTGAACAGCGCCGACTCGGCCAAGCCGAGCGGCCCCAAGGCGGTCGACTCCGCGCCGCTCGGCTCGCCGGTGGGCACGACGCCGCGGGAGTCCGACAAGGAGCAGGCGACGGCCAAGCCAGAGGTCGCCGCCAACTAAGGAGTGCGATGATCCGGCGCGCGCACGCAATCGGCCTGGGGATCCTCCTGGCGGCCCTTGCGGGCTGCTCGCCGGGACGTCCTGGCGACGCCGACGCGATGGGGGCCGGCCGCTACCAGGCCGAGCAGCTCGTCGGCGCCAGCGACGACGCGCTGCTGCAGGCCTTCGGGCCCCCGGCCCAGCGGCGCAGCGAGCCGCCGGCCGAGGTCTGGCAGTATCGCTCGACCGGCTGCGTCGTCGACTTCTACCTCTACCACCAGCGCGAGGGCGGCTCGCAGCGGCCGCTCGGCCTCTCGGTCGTGCATCTCGAGGCGCGCAGCCCGGCCTCGCGCCGCCTGCCGGTCGACAACTGCCTGACCGGCCTCTGAGCGGCGGGCCTTGGCCGGCAAGCGTGCGGGCTCAAGAGTCAGCGCCGTGCGGCGACCGGCGGCAGGAAGCGGGCGCCGCCGAACAGCATATCGACGCGCTGCCCGTCGCCCGACAGCGGCAGCAGCAGCCGCTGGTAGCTGTAGAGCTTACCGTCGGCACCGGTGAAGGCGACCCTGTAGCAGTTGCCCTCGGGCGCCTCGGCCGCCTCCCGGTGCTGGCGCAGGACCTCCTCGCGGATCGAGGGATTGACGCATTCGTCGAGCCAGCGTCCGGTCGTGTCGCCGCCTTCCTTCTCGACGATCGCCGAGCCGACCAGGCGCTTGCGGAAGCGCGGCGGCGCGCCGACGAGGTCGAGCAGGATGATGCCGGGCAGCAGGGCCGGAATGTCGATGGGGTCGATGTCGGCACGCCGGGGCCAGCGCCGCCCGCCGCGCTGGCGGCGCCAGTAGCCGAGCGCCTCCAGCAGCCAGCCTTCCGGCGCGCTCGCCTCGAACCGCACCTCGCCGCGCGGCGTCGGCAGCGGCGAGACCGCGGCACGCGCCGACGGGCTGCCGCCCATCACGCGCATTCTGCCATCGGTCACTCTGTCGCTCTCCTCGCTGTCGGCGCCCATAGGCCCGCTTGTCCCGCGTCAATGCGCGAAACGGCCCCGGGATCCCGGGGTCCTGCGGCGGCCGCCGATTCTAGCGCGGGCGCAGTTGAGATTCCGTTGACGGCCTTCGCGCCTTTCCGGACGACCCCCTGCCGACCTTGGCTCGGTTAGTCGCGGCGCGGCCGCAGGAAGGCGGCGGTCTCGGCGATAGCCTCGGCGAGGCCGAGGCGCACGACCGGGACGCCGGACGGGAAGGCGCTGGCCAGGCGCGTCGGCATCATCGGGTCGAGCAGGACGAAGACACCGCGGTCGTCGGCGCGCCGCACCAGCCGGCCGAAGGCCTGGCGCAGCTTCATGCGGGTCAGGCGGTCGTCGTAGCCGCGCCCGCCGGCGCCGGCGCGCCGTGCCTTGTGGATCAGGCTGGGGCGCGGCCAGGGCACGCGGTCGAAGACGATCAGGCGCAGGGCGCGGCCCGGCACGTCGACGCCGTCGCGCACGGCGTCGGTGCCGAGCAGGCAGGAATCGGGCTCGGCGCGGAAGATCTCGACCAGGGTCGCGACGTCGAGGCCGTCGAGGTGCTGGGCGTAGAGGTCGAGGCCCTGTGCGGCGAGCGGCGCGGCGATCCGGGCGTGGACCGCCTTCAGCCGCGAGATCGCGGTGAACAGGCCGAGGCCGCCGCCGCCGGCGGCCAGGAACAGCTCGCGGAAGGCCGCGGCGACCTGGGCCATGTCGTCCTTGCGGACGTCGGTGACCACGAAGACCCGGGTCAGCGCCGGGTAGTCGAAGGGCGACTCGACGCGCACGCGCAGCGCCGGCCCGGCCAGGTAGGGAACGCCGCTGCGCTGCTCGGCGGTGCGCCAGTCGGCCTCCGGGTCCTCGCTGCGGTCGGTCAGGGTCGCCGAGGTCACGACGGCGCCCTGGACCCGGGCCAGGACGGTGCGCGCCAGCGGTTCGCCGGGGTCGAGCCAGTGGCGACGGAAGCCGACGTCGATCTCGCGGCCCTCGATGCGCTCGACCGCGAACCAGTCGACGAAGGCCGGCGGCGTCTCCTCGGCCAGGCTGGCCAGCATGTCGCGCCAGGCGCCGAGCGGCAGCAGCGCGCGCTTCTCCAGGCTGCGCGCCGCGCCCTCGATGCGCCGCCGGGTCTCGCTGTCGAGGGACTCGGCCTCCTGGTCGAGCTTGGCGAGCAGGCGCTTGCGAAGTGCCGCCAGCGGCGCCTGCAGGCGCTGCAGGGCCTCGTCGAGCAGGCCGGCCGCCTCGAGCAGGCCCTCGACCGGCGGCTCGGTCTCGCACTCCAGGGAGTAGCCCTCGCCGGCCTTCTGCGCGCGCGCCAGGACCTGCTGGCGGACCTTGACCAGGAAGGCCTCGGCCGGTCCCTGGGCGCCCTCGCCGGCGAGGCGCTGGGCCCAGCCTTCGCCCGGCAGCGCCCGGGCCGCGCGCAGCGCCTGGTCCAGCCCCTCCTCGAGCTTGGCGTCGCCGGCCGCCAGATCCTCGAGCCGGCGCTTCAGGCCGTGCAGGCGGCTGGCCGAGGCGCTGCGCCGGGCCTCGGCGCCGAGCAGCCAGCGCCGCAGCTCCGTCGCCTCCCGGCCGCTCAGGTGCGCGGCGAAGGCGTTGTCGGCGGCGTCGAACAGGTGGTGGCCCTCGTCGAAGACCAGCTGCTGCGGCACCTGCCCGTCCTCGTCGCCGCCGAGCGCGGCCTGGATCAGGACCAGCGCGTGATTGGCGACGACCAGCCGCGCCTGCTTGGCCCGCCGCACCGACTTCTCGATGAAGCACTTGCGGTAGAACTCGCAGGCCGAGAAGACGCATTCGCCGCGCCGGTCGGTCAGGCCGAGCGAGCGGCCGCGCCCGATCAGGTCGGCGAGCCAGCCCGGGAAGTCGCCGCCGACCATGTCGCCGTCGCGCGTGGCGCCCGCCCAGCGCGCCATCAGGCCGAGGCCGATGGCGGTCTCGCCGCCCTTCAGTGCCACGGCGCGCGCCTGCTCGGCGTAGTTCAGCAGGCACAGGTAGTTCTCCCGCCCCTTACGGACCACGACCAGGCGCCGCTTCTCGGCCGGCTGCGGGTAGAGCCGGGCCAGCTCGTCGTCGATCTGGCGCTGCAGGTTGCGGGTGTAGGTCGACAGCCAGACCGCGCCCTCGTTCTGCTCGGCCCACAGGCTGGCCGGCGCGATGTAGCCGAGCGTCTTGCCGACGCCCGTGCCCGCCTCGGCGAGCACCAGGTTGGGCGCGCCCTCGCGCTCGCGCGGCGCGAAGGCGCGGGCGATCGCCTCGGCGTAGTCGGCCTGCTGGGGCCGCATCTCGGCGTCCTCGCCGACCAGCTCGGCGAGCCGGCGCCGGGCCGCTGCCGGCTCGACCGGGTGGGCCGAGGGCTGCGCCGGCGGCGCGTGCTCGTTCCACTCGCCCATGCGCTCCCAGACCGCGTAGCCCTGGCCGGCGCGCGGGGCCTCCGCCTCGGCGGGGGCGGCGCCGAGCGCGCGCAGCAGCGGCGGACCCCAGAGCCAGCCGCCCCGCGTCATGGTGAAGGCGATGCCGCGGGCGGAGGGATCCTCGAAGCCGCGCGCCGCCATCTCGCGCAGCAGGGCGCTGGCGGCGAGCCCGAGGGTCAGCGCCCGCTCCTCGAGCCCCTGCGGCGGCGCCAGGCCGAGGGCCAGCGCCAGGCCGCGGGGCGTCGGCGCGCAGAAGGCGGCCGGCCGCACGAAGGCGAAGAGCTCGAGCAGGTCGTAGCCGGCGAGACGCTCCAGCCCGAGCCGCCGCGCCGTCGCCGGTGCGTGGCAGAGCAGCGGCGGCTCGGCGGCGGCACGCTCGGCCACTCGGCGCGGATCGAGGATCTCGATCTCGCCGTCGCTGCTCAGCCAGAGCGCCTGGCCGCGGCCGGCATCGACCGGCTCCGGTGGCGGCCCCGCGCCCGGCGCCGGACCTCCGCCGGCCCCGGCCCGGGCCGGCACGAGGCCGCCCGCGGCGTCGCTGTCGCTGGTCAAGGCGTTCCGCTCCCGCTCATCGCGCCGCAGTATAGGGAGGCGGTCGAGTCACGCCAGGAGCCGCGTCGCCGCGCCAGTCTTCGGGGTCTTCGTGCCGGCCCGGCGCGGATGGCTGCGGCACGCGCAGGGCACCCGCCCGCCGGCCGCCGCCCGTGGCGCGTTGACGCGCCGCCGCCGGCTGCCTAGCTTCGCGCGTCCCCGACGAGGTCCCGAGGAAGCGGAGCAGATGCCGGAAGATCGACCGGAAGATCGAGACGAGCGCAGCCTGGCGCTCGAGGCGCGGGCTTGGCCGTTCGAGGAGGCGCGCAAGCTGCTCGAGCGCACTGGCGGCAAGACGCCGGCCAAGGGCTACCTGCTGTTCGAGACCGGCTACGGGCCCTCCGGCCTGCCCCACATCGGCACCTTCGGCGAGGTCGTGCGCACGACCATGGTGCGCCAGGCCTTCCAGCGCCTGAGCGACATTCCGACCCGGCTGTTCTGCTTCTCGGACGACATGGACGGGCTGCGCAAGGTGCCCGACAACATCCCCAACCGCGAGCAGGTCGCCCGGCACCTGCACGAGCCCCTGACCCGGGTGCCCGATCCCTTCGGCGAGTTCGAGTCCTTCGGCCACCACAACAACGCCATGCTGCGGCGCTTCCTGGATTCCTTCGGCTTCGAGTACGAGTTCCAGTCCTCGACCGACTGGTACCGCTCGGGCCGCTTCGACGCGGCCCTGCTCGAGGTGCTGCGCCGCTACGACGAGATCATGGAGGTCATGCTGCCGACCTTCCGCGAGGAGCGGCAGCAGAGCTACAGCCCCTTCCTGCCGATTTCGCCGACCACCGGCCGGGTCCTGCAGGTGCCGATCCTGGAGCGCGACGCGGCGGCCGGGACGATCCTCTTCGAGGACGAGGACGGCACCCGCACCGAGCTGCCGGTGACCGGCGGCCACTGCAAGCTGCAGTGGAAGCCGGACTGGGGCATGCGCTGGCACGCCCTCGGCGTCGACTACGAGATGTCGGGCAAGGACCTCATCGAGTCGGTGAAGCTGGCGGCGCGGATCTGCTCGATCCTCGGCAGCCGGCCGCCCGAAGGCTTCCACTACGAGCTGTTCCTCGACGAGGAGGGGCGAAAGATCTCCAAGTCCAAGGGCAACGGCCTGTCGGTCGACGAGTGGCTGACCTACGGCCCGCCGGAGAGCCTCTCGCTGTTCATGTACCAGAAGCCCCGCGCGGCCAAGCGGCTCTACTTCGACGTCATCCCGCGGGCCGTCGACGACTACCTCAAGCACCTGAAGACGCTGGCGGTCGAGGAGCCGGCGCGCCGTCTCGAGAACCCGGCCTGGCACATTCACGACGGCGCGCCGCCGGGGCGGCTGCCCGAGGAGAAGACCGACCTTTCCTTCTCGCTGCTGCTCAACCTCGTCGGCACCGCCAACGCCGAGGACAAGGCGGCGCTCTGGGGCTTCATCAGCCGTTACGCGCCCGAGGCGACGCCGGAGAGCGATCCGTTGCTCGACAGGCTGGTCGGCTATGCGATCGCCTACTACCGCGACTTCGTGAAGCCGGCCAAGGTCTACCGCGAGGCGAGCGAGGCCGAGGCGGCGGCGCTGAAGGACCTGTTGCACGAGCTCGAGCTGCTGCCGGTGGGGGCCGATCCCGAGACCATCCAGAACACGGTCTACGAGATCGGCAAGCGCCATGCGGCGGCCTTTGCGAGCCTGCGCGACTGGTTCAAGGCCTGCTACGAGATCCTGCTCGGCCAGGAGCAGGGGCCGCGCCTGGGCTCCTTCTTCGCGCTCTACGGCCTGCCGGAGAGTCGCGCCCTGATCGGTCGCGCCCTGGCCGGCGATCTGGCGAGCGCCCTGGCAGGATCGGTGACGGCTCCCCAAATGCAGGCCTGACGGCCACCCCGACCCCGCCCGGCCCGAGACCCGCCACCCGATCCCGCGCGGACCCGTCCCCGCCGAAGCCAGACAGCACAGGACCGATGCTAGACCGACTGAAAGCCCTTCTCTCCGACCGCCCCGACCGGGCCGGCGCCGCCGGCGGAGCCGGTGGGTCCGAGAGCGACCTGCACCGGGCCGCGGCGGCCCTGCTCGCCGAGGCGGCGATCATGGACGGCAGCATCGACGCCGGCGAGCGGCAGGCGATCGCGGCCTCCCTGGCCCAGCGCTTCGGCCTGCCGCAGGCGGAGGCCGTCGCGATGGTCGCCCGCGCCTCCGAAGCGGCCTCGGAGCACGTCGAGATCTACGGCATGGCGCGGCAGCTCAAGGACGGCTTGGATCACGATGGGCGGCTTGCCCTGATCGAGGATCTGTGGGAGGTCGTCTACGCCGACGGCGAGCTGCACGATCACGAGGCCAGCCTGATGCGCCGCGTCGCCGGCCTGCTCTACGTCAGCGACCAGGAGAGCGGCGCGGTCCGCAAGCGCGTGCTCTCGCGGCTCGGAGTGGAAGACTAGGATCGCCGCCGCCATCGGCCCGGCTTCGGGACCCGGTGAGCGGTCGCACAGGAGATTGCTCGATGACGTACGTGGTTACCGAAGCCTGCATCAAGTGCAAGTACATGGACTGCGTCGAAGTCTGTCCGGTCGACTGCTTCTACGAGGGCGAGAACATGCTCGTCATCCATCCGGACGAGTGCATCGACTGCGGCGTCTGCGAGCCCGAGTGCCCGCCCGAGGCGATTCTGCCCGACAGCGATCCCGAAGCCGACAAATGGCTGGAGCTCAACAAGGACTATTCGGACAACTGGCCGAACATCAACCGGAAGGGCACGCCGCCGGCCGACGCCGAGGAGTTCAAGGACGAAGCCAACAAGTACGACAAGTATTTTAGCGCGAATCCGGGTCAGGGCTCCTGACGGGAAGGCGAGCCGGCCGCCCGGGCGGGGCCGCGGGCCACGCCTCCCACCCGTCGCCTTTGCGGACGCGCGGGTGACGGCGGCCGGGGCCGGGAGACGACAGGAGACAGGACGCGAATCGGGGTGCCTGCGACGCATGGCCCCTATGAGCCCTGCGTGTTGTGCTGCACCGCATTATGTAGTATATTGGTAATGCAAATTGTGGTGCCCAAGCACCCGTAAGAGCGTCGTCTTGCATCGTTGGGCGTCGCCGTCCGTTCTCGCCGACCGGCACGTTACTACAGAGCACCGTGTACCACCACTGGCGCTCCGTTGTTTTCGTGTCGCTCGGTCCAGCGGCGGCCGACCGCCGCCGGGCTCGGACAGTCCACTCGTCCGGGCAGACCGCACAGAGCAACGGAGTCCGAAAACACCCATGTCGAAGAAGCTCGATTTCTCAACAGGTGATTACGTCGTCTACCCGACCCATGGCGTCGGCAAGATCACTGGCATCGAAACCCAGCGGATCGCCGAAGTCACCGTCGAGCTGATCATCATCAAGTTCGAGAAGGACCGGATGATCCTGCGGGTTCCGGTGGAGAAGGCGCACAACTCCGGGCTGCGCCGGCTGTCTTCGCGCAAGATGATGGATACCGCCCTGACCACGCTGAAGGGCCGCAGCCGCGCCAAGCGGACCATGTGGTCGCGGCGCGCCCAGGAGTACGAAGCCAAGATCAACTCCGGCGATCCGGTTTCGATCGCCGAGGTGGTGCGCGACCTCCATCGCGGCGACGACCAGCCGGAGCAGTCCTATTCCGAGCGGCAGATGTACCAGGCGGCGCTCGACCGGCTGGCGCGCGAGCTCGCGGCAGTCGAGAAGATCGACGAGGCCGCGGCCGCCGAGAAGCTCGAGAAGCTCCTCAAGGCCGCCTGACAACCTCTCCGCCGGAGAGCCGGCGGGACCAGGCACAAGGGCGCGACCGCTCCGGCGGCTCGCGCCCTTTGCCGTTCCGGGCGGGATGCGACGCCGGAGCCTCTTCCGCTCGCCGGAATCCGTAGCCAGTCTTAACCGCCGGTCCCCGTCAGGCCGCTTTCCCCTGCCGGGAAAGCTTGCGCGGAACCCCCCGGCTTCCGATCATGTTGTCCCGGAGCCGGTGCCCTGCCGCCGGGTCCCCCGCCGACCAGCGTTGCACGCCGACCAGGAGCCGCGACAGCCGCCCGCATGAGCGACCGCCCGATCTTCGCCACCCTGCCGCGGCCACGCCGGGTCTGGGCCGTCGCCTCCGTGCACGGCGAGGCCGAGCGCCTGCGCCGCCTGCACGACCTGCTGTGGCCGCGGCTCGAGCCGGGCGACCGGCTGGTCTACCTGGGCAACCTGCTCGGGCATGGCGGCGGCGTCGCCGAGACCCTCGACGAGGTGTTGCTGTTCCGCCGCGCGGTCATGGCGATCGAGCCGGCCGAGGCGGCGCACGTCGCGCTGCTGCGCGGCGGCCAGGAGGAGATGTGGCAGAAGCTGCTGCAGCTGCAGTTCGCCACCGATCCAAAGGCGGTGCTTTCATGGATGCTCGACAACGGCGTCGGCGCGACCCTGCAGGCCTACGGCGGCTCGCTCGAGGAGGCGCGCCGGCAGGCGGCGACCGGCGTCGTCGGCATCACCCGCTGGACCCAGCAGCTGCGCGCGGCCATCCAGGCGCGCGGCGGCCACTTCGACGTCTTCGCCGCGCTGCGCCGCGCCGCCTTCACCGACGACGGCGGCCTGCTGTTCGTCAATGCCGGGCTCGACCCGAGCCGGCCGCTTGAGGCACAGCGCGACTCCTTCTGGTGGGGCGGTGCCGGCTTCGGCGCACTCGACAAGCCCTACGGCGGCTACCGACGGGTCGTGCGCGGCTTCGACCGCAGCCATCCCGGCCTGGTCGAGGGGCCCTTCACCTTGACCCTGGACGCCGGCTGCGGCTTCGGCGGCCCGCTGCTGGCCGCCTGCCTGTCGCCCGCCGGCGAGCTGCTCGACAGCCTCGAGGCCTGACCGCGCCGGCCCCGCTCACGAGAGCGTGATGGATTCCGCCGCCTTCGCGGCGCTTCCGGCGTGAACCGCAAGCCCCTCTGCGCCGTAGTATCTACGGGATCCCCAGCGAGGAGCGTGCCGATGGCTCTGATCGAGACCGCCGAAGCCCAACGCGCCAATGCCGGTTTCATTCGCCGCTCGATGGGCGAGCCGCTGCTGTCGCGCGAGCGGGAGTTCGAGCTGGCCCGGGCGTGGCGCGAGCAGGGCGACGAGCGGGCGCTGCATCTGCTGATCCGCAGCTACATGCGGCTGGTCGTCGCGGTCGCCGCCAAGTTTCGCCACTACGGCCTGCCGATGAGCGACCTCGTCCAGGAGGGGTCGGTCGGCCTGATGCAGGCCGCGGCGCGCTTCGAGCCGGAGCGCGAGATTCGCTTCTCGACCTACGCCACCTGGTGGATCCGCTCGGCGATTCAGGACTTCATCCTGCGCAACTGGTCGATCGTGCGCACCGGGACGACCGCCGCGCAGAAGTCGCTCTTCTTCAATCTCCGCCGGCTGCGTGCTCAGATCGTGGAGGCCGGCGGCGAGCGGATGACCCGCGAGGGACGGCGCAAGATCGCCGAGGCCCTGCGCGTCGACATCTCCGAGGTCGAAGCCATGGAGGCGCGGCTCTCGGCAAGCGACCAGTCGCTCAACGCCGGCGTCGGCGAAGAGGGGGACGACGAGTGGCAGGACTTCCTGTCCGACGAGCGGCCCTCGCCCGAGGAGCACGTCGTCCTGAGCCACGACGGCGCGGTGCGCAGCCGCTGGCTGAGCGAGGCCCTGGGCCGGCTCGACGGACGCGAGCGAACGATCATCGAAGCGCGCCGCCTGGCCGACGAGGGCGCGACCCTCGAAGAGCTCGGCCGCCGACTCGGAGTCAGCAAGGAACGCGTGCGCCAGCTCGAGCATCGCGCCCTCGGCAAGCTGCGCAAGGCGATCTGCGAGCATTCCCAGGTGCCGGGCGACCTTCTGCTCGAGGGCTGAGCCGAGTCGCTTGGCGCGCGGTCTTCCTTGGGGGCGAGTCTGCGCCCGGCATCACTCGATCAACTCGATCTGCTCGGGGTGGCTGACCTCGATCATCGGCCCGTTGACCGGTATCACCCACCCCCGCACCCGTACCCGGCGACCCTCGTAGGCGGCGGGATCGAGGCCCTCGTGGGCGAACAGCCGGCGCGCCGCCGGATCCAGGCTCACGGTGAAATCCTCCCGCCAGTCCTCGCCGAAGTTGAGGTAGCTGCGGCCGCGCACCGCCGCCACCGCCAGCACGCGGCCCTCGACCAGGGCGAAGCGATTGAGGCCGAAGCGCGCCTCCTCGGCCGGCAGGATGCGGTAGGCGAAGTCCCGCCACAGTCCCAGGCGCTGCGCCCGCGCCCGCCCTTCGGCCTCGAACAGCGGCCCGGCGCCGAGCCGCAGGTCGGGCCGGGTGACGACCCGCGCCAGGCCGGCACCGACCAGCTCGGCGTTGAGCCAGCGGCCGGCGCCATCGACCAGGTGGCCGAGCAGCCGGCCGTAGCGGTCACGGACCGTGCCGGCCGGCACCAGCTCCCAGTCGTGTCCGAGCGCGCGGGCGGCCAGTCCCGCGCGCGCCGCCTCCGCCAGCGGCCAGGGCGCCTCTTCCTCGCCGTCGAGGGGCGGCTTGGGGGCGGCGATCACGGCGAGCCGGAGCTCCCGGCCGTCGGCCAGGCGCAGGGTATCGCCGTCCAGGACCTCGACCGGTCGGACAGGCTCGCCCGGCACGAAGGCGGCCGGCAACTCCTGCGCCGGCGCCTCCGGCACCGCGGGCGCCGCCCAGAGCGCGAACAGCAGCAGCAGGGTCGCAGCCGGCCGGGACATCCGCCGATTCTACCACCCGCCGGCCGGGTCGCGGGAGTGCCCTTTGCGGAGTCATGCGGGTGGGGGCTGACCGTCCGTAGCGGCCGGGCTATAAGGGCGGCCGGGCGTGCCGCTTCGGGGAGGGGCCGCCCCGGGCATCGGCCCCTGCGCCCCCGTTCGAGCCGTACCGGAGGACCGATGGCCGCCCGCGATCTCTTTCCGCCGATCGATCCCTACGAGACCGGCCGCCTGGCGGCCGATCCGCCCCACGATCTCTACTGGGAGCAGTCGGGCCGTCCCGACGGCCAGCCGGTGCTGTTCCTTCACGGCGGGCCGGGGGCGGGAGCGGCCCCCGACCACCGCCGGTTCTTCGATCCGCGCCACTACAGGATCGTCATCCACGACCAGCGCGGCGCCGGACGCTCGCTGCCGCTCGGCGAAACCGTGGGCAACACCACCCAGGCGCTGATCGCCGACATCGAGCGCCTGCGCCTGCGCCTGGACATCGAGCGCTGGCACGTCTTCGGCGGCTCCTGGGGCTCGACCCTGTCGCTGGCCTACGCGCAGGCGCACCCGGAGCGGGTCAGCGCACTGATCCTGCGCGGCATCTTCCTGTGCCGCGAGGCCGAGCTCGAGTGGTTCCTCTACGGCATGCGGCAGTTTTTCCCGGAGGCTTGGGCGGCCTTCGCCGGCGCGATCCCGGAGGCCGAGCGCGGCGACCTGCTCGAGGCCTACTACCGCCGGCTGATGGATCCCGATCGCCACGTCCACCTGCCGGCGGCACGCGCCTGGAGCGTCTACGAGGGCGCCTGCTCGACATTGCTGCCTAGCCCCGAGACGGTGGCCGCCTTCGGCGAGGACCGCATGGCGCTCGGCCTGGCCCGGCTCGAGGCGCACTATTTCCGCAACGGCATCTTCCTGCCGCCGAACGCGCTGCTCGAGCAGATCGGGCGCATCCGGCGGATCCCGGGGGTCATCGTCCAGGGCCGCTACGACTGCGTCTGCCCGCCGGTCAGCGCCGCCGACCTTCACTCGGCCTGGCCCGAGGCCGACTACCAGATCGTGCCCGACGCCGGGCATTCAGCGATGGAACCCGGCATCCGCCGCGCCCTCGTCGCGGCGACCGAGCGGATGAAGGGCGCCTGAAGGACACAAGCCGATACAAGTCGTTGCGCCAGTCCGCGGTTGGACGGCGCGCGATTGTCGCGCCTGATCGTCCGGGGGAAGTCACCACCTGCCGGTCGGCAGCCTCGTCACGCCGCTCGACTGAGCGCCGGCCGAGGTCCCGCGCACCCACTTCAGGCGAGCGCGACCTCCAGGCTCACCGCCAGGAAGTGCAGCGCCGCGGCGACCAGCACGAAGCCGTGCCGGATCGCGTTGTGGAAGGGCAGCCGGCTCATCGCGTGGAAGGGCGTGCCGGCGGAGTAGAGCAGGCCGCCGAGGCGAGCAGCCCGCCGAGCAGCGCCAGGGCGTAGACCAGCAGGCACAGCCAGGTCTCGAGGTCCTGCGCGCGGCCCGGTCCGAGCAGCAGCCAGAGGCCGCCGGCCAGGGCGCCGCAGACGCTCAGGACATGGAGCGCAAGGTCGGCCTGCGCCTCGGCCCGGCTGTAGGACGGGAAGGCGCCGGCGGTGGCGCGGGCTTGGTAGGATCGGCCCATAACGGCAAAAGCTTGCCCAGGGCCTCGGCCCCGGACAAGCTCTTGGTTGCGTCGGTCGCGGAACGGCGGGGCTGAAGCCCTGCCCGCTCCGGCCGGCTCAGAGGGCCTTCAGGTTGACGGCCGAGGTCCGGCCGCGCTGGTTGTCGGTCTCCAGCTCGTACTCGACCTTCTGGCCGTCGTTCAGGCTGCGCAGGCCGGCCTGCTCGACGGCGCTGATGTGAACGAAGACGTCCTTGTCGCCGGCTTCCGGCTCGATGAAGCCGAAGCCCTTGGTGGCGTCGAACCATTTCACGGTGCCGTTTGGCATGGCGGGTCTCCTCGTCTTTCTGGTGGTCGTCTCACGTCATGGTCCTGCGGGCCCGAAGGCCGCGCAAGACTCATAGCGTCTCTCTGGCGTGGTCGAAAGGCCGCCTGCCTCAGGCGGCGTGGCGCGACGGGCCGCCCGGGCGGCGTCCGCCGCGGCGACGGGCCGCCTGGCCCGGCTTGCCGTGGTCGGGCTTGCCCTGGGGCCGCGGCCCGGCGGCATAGCCGCGGCCGCCGCCGCCGCCCCCGCCGCCGCCCCCGCCGCCGCCATTGCCGCGGCTGCGGTTCTGGCCGCCGCGCACGGCGCTCGGCTCGTCGGGCAGGTCGCGCGGATCGACGTCGTTGGCGACTCTCAGGCGCTGACCGGTCAGCCGCTCGATGTCCTTGAGGTAGCCGCGCTCCGAGCCGTCGCAGAAGGACACCGCGATGCCGGCGGCGCCGGCGCGGGCCGTGCGGCCGATCCGGTGCACGTAGCTCTCCGGCTCGTTCGGCAGGTCGAAGTTGACGACGTGGGTGATGCCCTGGACGTCGATGCCGCGCGCCGCGATGTCGGTGGCGACCAGCACCCGGGCATGGCCGTCGCGGAAGCGCGAGAGCGCGCGCTGCCGGGCGTTCTGGCTCTTGTTGCCGTGAATGGCGTCGGCCTCGACGCCCTTCTGCTCCAGGTGCTTCACGACGCGGTCGGCGCCGTGCTTGGTGCGGGTGAAGACGATGACGCGCGAAATCGCCGGGTCGCCGAGCAGGTCGCTCAGCAGGTCGCGCTTCTTGGACATCGGCACGAAGTAGACCTGCTGCTCGATCTTGACCGGGGCGCTGGTGCCCGGGCTGGCCTCGACGCGGCGCGGCTGGCGCAGCAGCGAGTTGGCGAGCAGCTCGACGGCCTTCGGCATGGTCGCCGAGAACAGCAGCGACTGGCGCTGTGCCGGCAGGCGTGCCGCGACCTTGCGGATGTCGCCGATGAAGCCGAGGTCGAGCATGCGGTCGGCCTCGTCGAGAATGAAGTGGGTGATCGCGTCCAGGCGCAGCTCGCCGCCCTGCATCAGGTCGACGACCCGGCCGGGCGTGCCGATCACGATGTCGACGCCGCGCCGCACGCGCTGGACCTGGCCGCCGCGGGACACGCCGCCGATGATCAGGGCGCTGCGCAGCGGCATGCCCTGGGCGAAGCCGCCCAGGCTCTCGTTGATCTGCACCGCGAGCTCGCGGGTCGGCGCCAGGATCAGCGCCCGGGGACTCTTGCCGGCGCCGCGGCCGGCGGCCAGCATCTGGATCAGCGGCAGGCCGAAGGCGCCGGTCTTGCCGGTGCCGGTCTGGGCGACGCCGATCAGGTCGCCGCCGTCCAGGACCAGCGGGATCGCCTTGGTCTGGATCGGGGTCGGGGTCTCGAAGCCGAGCTTGGCAAGGGCAGCCAGGGGCGCGCCGGCCAGGCCGAGCGCCGCGAAAGGAGAGGTATTCAAGATAAAAAGATCCTCGGGGCGGCCGGCCGTTCGCTCGATGGCGAGGGGGGCGGGGCAGCCCTGTGATCCGACGGCCACGCGCGAAAGCGGCCGAAAGAGGGTGGTCGTGAGACTTACTCGGGAATGCGGTGCTGCTGCCTTGGCATACCCGGATGGCCTGTCGGAAACTCCCGACCGCCTCCGGCGGCGCGCGCCGCTCTCGCGCTTTCGCGAACAAATCTGAGGCTGAGATAGGGGTTATTGTGCACTGCGTCAAGGACTATCCGCAGGGCAGAGGGCGACGCAGAGGACGACGCAGGGGGCGGCACCGCTTGCCGCGCGCCCTCCCGCTTTCCTAGAATGGGGGCTCGGGGACCGACGCAAAAGGGGGGCGGACATGCGCGCGCGCGAATTGCTCGGATGCCTGGCAACGGCGGCGGTGCTGCTGGCGCCGGCGGCGGCCGGGGCCCAGGGTGCGGCGCCGGCCCACGACTGGTCGGGTCCCTATGCCGGCGCCCACCTCGGCTACCTGTGGGGCGACGTCGATTACGTCGAGCCCGACGACCCGCAGTTCGGCTTCGGCCACGGCGCCGACGGCCTCCAGGGCGGCCTCCTGGCCGGCTACAGCCACCAGATCGAGCGGATCGTGCTGGGCCTGGAGGCCGAGGGCGGCCTGACCGGCGCCGGCTTCGAGTCCGACTCGGCCGGCGCCAACGGCTACTCGGCCGTCGACCTCGACTGGACCCTGCGCCTGCGCGGCCGCCTCGGCGTCGCCTTCGAGCGCAGCCTGCTGTTCGTCGCCGGCGGCCTGGCGGTCGGCGGCGTCTCGCTCGACGACACCGACCCGGGCTTCGGCCACGACGGCGCGACCCACCTCGGCTGGACCCTGGGCGCCGGCTTCGAGCGGGCGGTTGGCGACAACCTCCTGCTGCGCCTCGAGTACCTCTACGACGACTACGGCCGGAAGCGCTACGACATCGCGTCGCCGCCCGGCCCCTTCTTCCCCTCCTACGAGGCCGAGGTCGCGCTGACCGCCCACACCCTGCGCGCCGCCCTGGCCTGGCGCTTCTAGGATGCCCGCGGTTGCGCCCCCTCCCCTGGTTCGGGGCCCCGACCGGCCCCTCCAGGGGCAATGGCAGGGCCCCCGCAGCGGCTGGCGGCGGACACCGCTTTCTGCTATCTGCCTACCCGCCCGGGGTCCCCGTAGCTCAGCAGGATAGAGCAACGGATTCCTAATCCGTAGGTCACAGGTTCGAATCCTGTCGGGGACGCCAATTCTTCTCTTGTCCGGCCCGGACACATTGGTCGCCTGCTCGACCCCCGCAGCAAGGCAGCGCCTCCTGCCCGCTCTGCGCGGCCGCCGCTCAGTGCTGCTGCGCGATCTGGACGAGGTTGCCGCAGGTGTCCTCGAAGATCGCCGTGGTGACCGGGCCCAGGGCGACCGGCGGCTGGGTGAAGACGACGCCGAGGCCGCGCAGCCGCGCGTGCTCCGCCTGCACGTCCTCGACGGCGAAGGAGGTGCAGGGAATGCCGTCGGCGAGGAGGGCCGCCTTGAAGGGCTTCGCCGCCGGGTGCGCATCCGGCTCGAGCAGGAGCTGGACGCCCTCCGGCTCGTCCGGAGAGACCAGCGTCAGCCAGCGGTACTCGCCCATCGGCACGTCCATCTTGGGTTGGAAGCCGAGCACGTCCCGGTAGAAGTGCAGCGCCTTCTCCTGGTCGTCCACGAGCAGGCTCGTCACCACGATCCTCATGAGGTCTCTCCTTCTCTTTCCGTCGCTCCCGGGCGGACGGTTTCCCCCTGCGCGCACAAGCTCTCCGCCATCTCCGCCAGGCGGTGCTTCTGGAGCTTGCCGGTGGCGCTGGCCGGCAGGGCGTCGAGGACGAAGATGCGCTGCGGGCGCTTGTAGGGCGCCAGGCGCTCGCGCAGGAAGGCCTTGAGGGCGGCCTCGTCCGGCGCCGGGTCCGGGCCGGGCGCCAGCTCGACGAAGGCGACGACCTGCTCGTCGCCCGCGAGGCGGCGGCCGACGACGCCGGCCTGCGCGACCCGTGGATGGGCGTTGAGCGCGCTCTCGACCTCGGGCGGGTAGACGTTGAAGCCGCCGCGGATGATCAGCTCCTTGGCGCGGCCGACCAGGAAGAGATAGCCGTCGGGGTCCTGGCGGCAGAGGTCGCCGGTCCTGAGCCAGCCCTCGGCGGTGACCGCCGCGGCGCTCGCCTCGGGGTCGCGGTAGTAGCCCTTCATGACCGTGGGCCCGCGCACCTGCAGCTCGCCGACCGCGCCCTCGGGCAGCGGGGCGCCGGTCGCGGGATCGACGATGCGGACCTCCAGGCCGGGCAGCGGCGGGCCGATGGTCTCGTCGTCGCGCGGCGCCCGGCTCAGCGTCTGGGCGACCGTCGGGGCGGCCTCGGTCAGGCCGTAGCCGTTGTTGAGCGGGAGGCCGAAGCGCGCCTCGATCCGCCGCTTCCAGCCGAGGTCGAGCGGCGCGCCGCCGGCGCTCATGTAGCGCAGCGCCGGCGCCGCCAAGCTGCGGCCGGCGCCCTCCAGGTGCTCGAGCAGCCGCGCGTACATCGCCGGCACGCCCTGGAAGACGGTGATCGGCGGCTGGCCGGTCCCGGCGAGGGCCTCGACCAGGTGCGCCGGGTCGAAGCGCGGTACCAGCAGCAGGCTGCCGCCGGCCTGGAGCGTGCCCAGGAAGGTGCTCGACAGGCCGAAGACGTGGCTCAGCGGCAGCACGGCGTAGACGCGGTCGCCGGCCGAGAGGCCGCGCTGCGCGCCCGAGACGACGGCGACGTAGAGCAGGTTGCGGTGGGTCAGCATGACCCCCTTGGGCCGCCCGGTCGTGCCGGAGGTGTAGAGCAGCGCCGCGACCTGCCCGGCGTTGCCCGGCTCGACCGACTCCGGCTCGACCGACTCCGGCTCGACCGGCTCCGGCTCGCCCGGCAGGTCGCCGCGCAGCAGGACCGCGCCGAAGTCGGGATCGGTCACTTCCTCGGCGCCGTGGCGGGCGCCGTGGGCGCCGGCCTCGGCGCTGACGCCGTGGGTGCAGACCAGGGCGCGCGGCGCGCAGTGCGCGAGCAGCCGCTCGACCTCGGGCGCGGCGAGGCGGGCGTTGAGCGGCACCGCCCAGGCGTCGAGCCGCGAGCAGGCGAAGAGGAAGGCGGCGGCCGGAATCGAATTCTCGTTGAGGATCACGACCCGGTCGCCGCCGCGCACGCCGGCCCGGCGCAGCCGGTCGGCGGCGGCCTCGACGGCGCGCGCGAGGCCGGCGAAGTCCAGGGTCCGGCCGCCGGCCTCGGCCAGCGCGGGCGCCTCGGGGCGCTCGGCCCGCCAGCGCTCGACGATCTCGTGGATGCGGCGCGGGAAGCGCGCGGGATCGGGCGCCGGCGCCGCCCCCGGCGCTCCGGGGTCCGTGCCCGGGCCGCCGGTCACCGGCCGCGCGCCTCCCGGATCATGTTGCGGGCGATGACCAGCTGCTGGATCTGGCTGGTGCCCTCGTAGATCCGGAACAGGCGGACGTCGCGGTAGAAGCGCTCGATGCCGTAGTCGGCGATGTAGCCGGCGCCGCCATGGATCTGCACGGCGCGGTCGGCGACCCGCCCGACCATCTCGGTCGCGTAGAGCTTGCAGCAGGCGGCCTCGGTCGAGACCGGGACTTCCCGGTCCTTGCGGCGCGCCGTCTCCTCGACCATGCAGCGCGCCGCGTAGGCCTCGGTCCGGCTGTCGGCCAGCATCGCCTGGATCAGCTGGAACTCGGCGATCGGCTGGCCGAACTGCTCGCGCTCCAGGGCGTAGCGCAGCGAGTCCTCGATCAGCCGCTCGGCGACGCCGACGCAGACCGCGGCGATGTGCAGGCGGCCGCGGTCGAGCACCTTCATCGCGGTCTTGAAGCCCTGGTTGAGCCGCTCGGGCCCGCCGATGATCGCCGAGCCCGGCACCCGCACGTCCTCGAAGATCACGTCGCAGGTGTGGGCGCCCTGCTGGCCCATCTTCTTGTCGTGAGCGCCCAGCGAGAGGCCGGGCGTGTCGGCCTCGACGAGGAAGGCGGTGACGCCGCGGGCGTCGCGCGTCGCCGGGTCGGTGCGCGCGAAGACCGTGAAGAGGTCGGCCTCCGGCGCGTTGGTGATGTAGCGCTTGGTGCCGTTCAGCAGGAAGTTCTCGCCCTCGGCTCGCGCCGTCATGCGCAGCGAGCCGGCGTCCGAGCCGCTGCTCGCCTCGGTCAGGCAGAAGGAGCCGATCAGCGCGCCGGAGGCGAGCCGGGGCAGGTAATGGCGGCGCTGCTCCTCGGTGCCGTCGATGACCAGGCCCTGGGAGCCGATGCCGTTGTTGGTGCCGATCAGCGAGCGGAAGGCGGGCGAGGTGCGCCCGAGCCGGAAGGCGACTTGGACCTCCTCGACCAGGGTCAGGCCGAGACCGCCGTAGGCCTCGGGGATCGACAGGCCGAACAGGCCGAGCCGTCGCATCTCCTCGACGATCTCCGGCGGGATCGCGTCCTCCTCGGCGACGCGCTGCTCGAGCGGGCGCAGCCGTTCCTCGACGAAGCGGTCGACGGTCGCCAGAAGCTGCTCGAGGGTCTCGCCGTCCAGGGCCATCGCGCCTTCCTTGTCGCACCGGAGCCGCACGGCACGGGGGTGCGTCCGCCGGTCCCAGTCGTTCGTTCCGCAACCGGACCGGTCGGCGCCTGGCGCAGAGAACGGGGTTGTCCGGGACGGTGGCACGATCCATGATGCCGGTCAAGACAACGGAATTAGGTTCCACACTGCGGAATTAAGAGGAGTGCCCGTGACCGAAACGCTGCTCGAACGACCAGAGGAGGGCGTCGCCCTGGTCCGCCTGAACCGGCCCGAGGCGCGCAACGCCCTCAGCCCCGCGGTGCGCGAGCAGCTCGCCGCCCACTTCACCGCCCTGGCCCAGGACGAGACGGTGCGCTGCGTCGTGCTGACCGGCGGGCCCAGCGTCTTCGCCGCCGGCGCCGACATCAAGGCGATGGCCGAGGCCGGGCCGAGCGAGATGGCGCGGCGTGCCGGCGAGCGCAGCTGGCAGCCGATCAAGGACTTCCCGAAGCCGCTGATCGCGGCGGTCAACGGCTGGGCGCTGGGCGGCGGCTGCGAGCTGGCGATGCACGCCGACATCATCGTCGCCGGCGAGGGCGCGAAGTTCGGGCAGCCGGAGATCCGCGTCGGCATCATGCCCGGCGCCGGCGGCACCCAGCGGCTGCCGCGCGCCGTCGGCAAGTTCAAGGCCATGAAGATCCTGCTGACCGGCGAGCCGCTGAGCGCCGCCGAGGCCGACGCCATGGGCCTGGTCACCGAGGTCGTTCCCGACGCGGAGGTCGAGGCGCGCGCCCTGGCGCTGGCCCGGGCGATCGCGGCGCAGCCGGCCCTGGCCGTGCGCAAGATCAAGGAGGCGGTGCTGGCCGGCGCCGACCAGTCGCTCGAGGCCGGCCTGCTGATCGAGCGCCAGGCCTTCCAGCTGCTGTTCGACACGGCCGACCAGAAGGAGGGCATGAGGGCCTTCATCGAGAAGCGCAAACCCGCCTTCGAGGGCCGCTGATGAGCAGGTCGTTCGAGGCGGGCCGGGCCGACCTGACGCTCGGCGTCGTCGGCGCCGGGGTCATGGGCCGCGGCATCGCCCAGGTCGCGCTCGAGGCCGGCATCGCCGTGCGCCTGGCCGACGCGCGGCCCGAGGCGCTCGAGGAGGCGCGCGTCTTCATCGCCGGCATGCTGCAGCGCAAGGCCCAGAAGGGCCAGCTCGCCGAGACCGAGGTCGCAGCCGCGCTCGGCCGCCTGGAGACGGTCGGCACCGGGGCGGAAGGCGGCTACGGCCGCTTCGCCGGCTGCGACCTGGTGATCGAGGCGGTCGCCGAGCGCATGGAGGTGAAGCACGCCGTGCTGCGCGACCTGGAGCGCGCGGTCGGCCCCGACTGCATCCTGGCGACCAACACCTCCTCGCTCTCCGTCACCGGCTTCGCCGCGGCGGCCGAGCGGCCGGGCCGGGTCGCCGGCTTCCACTTCTTCAATCCCGTGCCGCTGATGAAGCTGGTCGAGGTGATCGGCGGCCTGCTGACCGAGCCCTGGGTGCTGGACGGGCTGGCCGCGCTGGCCGAGCGCCTGGGCCATCGGCCGGTGCGCGCCACCGACACGCCGGGCTTCCTGGTCAACCACGCCGGGCGCGCCTTCGGCACCGAGGCCCTGCGCCTGGTCTCCGAAGGCGTCTGCGGCTTCGCCGAGGTCGACCGCATCATGACCGAGGCGGCGGGCTTCCGCATGGGGCCCTTCAGCCTGATGGACCTGACCGGCCTCGACGTCTCCCACGCGGTCATGGAGTCGATCTACCACCAGTACTACGAGGAGCCGCGCTACCGGCCGGTGCAGATCACCGCCCAGCGGACCGCCGCCGGGCTCTACGGCCGCAAGGTCGGGCGCGGCTTCTACGCCTATCCCGAAGGCCGCCAGCTGTGGCCCGAGGAGCCGCCCCTGCCGGAGGGCGACGACCGGCCGGTCTGGATCGGGGCGGTGCCGGCGGCGGCGCTGGATCCGCTGCGCGAGACCCTAAGCCGAGCCGGCGCCGAGCTGGAGAGCGGCGAGCGGCCGTCGCCGCGCGCACTCTGCCTGGTCGCGCCCTTCGGCGGCGACGCCACCGGCGCCGCCGTCGACCAGCGGCTCGACCCCCGCCGGGTCGTCGCCCTCGACCTGCTGTTCGGCCTCGAGGGCCGGCGCACGGTCATGACCACGCCGGTCACGGAGGCGGCCTGCCGCGACCGGGCGCTGGCGCTGCTCGGCGCCGGCGGCGCCAAGGTCACGGCGATCCACGACTCGCCCGGCTTCGTCGCCCAGCGCATCCTGGCCTGCATCGTCAACGTCGGCTGCGAGATCGCCCAGCAGCGGATCGCGGGACCCGAGGACATCGACCGCGCCGTCGAGCTCGGCCTCGGCTATCCCCACGGCAGCCTCGCCTTCGGCGACCGTCTCGGCCCGCGCCGGGTGATGGCGATCCTCGAGGGCCTGCAGGCGGCGACCGGCGACCCGCGCTACCGGCCGAGCCTGTGGCTGCGCCGGCGGGCGCTGCTCGATCTGCCGCTGACGACGCCCGAGGGGCCGCTCTGAGCGACTCCTCTTCCCGCGGAGAGGGGCGCGCTCAGTCCAGCGTCGGCAGCGCGCGCGGCCTGTCGAGTCCGGCGACCACTTCCGCGCTGGTGGCGCCGGTGCCGCCGCCCAGCGCCTTGTAGAGCGTCGCGAGGTTGGCGAGGCGCTGGCGCTCGAGCGCGATCAGGTCCTGCTGGGCCTGGTAGAGCTCGCGCTGGGAATCCAGGGTCGTCAGGAAGTTGTCCAGGCCCTGGTCGTAGCGCAGCAGCGACAGGTCGTAGGACTCCTGGGTCGCCCCGACCAGGTCGCGCTGGGCGGCGATCTGGTCGTCCAGCGTGCCGCGCGCGGCGAGCGCGTCGGCGACCTCGCGGAAGCCGGCCTGGATCGACTGCTCGTACTGGGCCACGGCGATCTCCCGCTCGATGCGGGCGCCCTCCAGGTCGGCCTCGCGACGTCCGGCGTCGAAGATCGGCAGGCTGACCGAGGGCGAGAACAGCCAGGCGCCCGAGCCGGCCTGGAACAGCTGCCCGAGCTCGCCGCTCGCCAGGCCGCCGCTCGCGGTCAGGCTGATGGTCGGCCAGAAGGCGGCGCGCGCCGCCCCGATGTTGGCGTTGGCAGCGAGCAGCTCGCGTTCGGCCCGGCGCACGTCGGGACGGCGCAGCAGCAGCGAGGACGGCAAGCCCGGCGGCACGTCGGTGACGAAGTCGGCGGTGGTCACCGGCGGCGCCGCCGCGCCGAAGTCGTCGGGCAGCGGCGCCCCGACCAGCAGCTCCAGGGCGTTGCGGTCCTGGGCGACCAGTCGGGTGTAGAGCGAGCGATTGGCGCGGGCCGTCTCGACCGCGGTGCGCGCCTGCGCGACGTCGAGCTGGCTGCCGAGGCCCTGGCCGACGCGCGCCGAGGTCAGGTCGTAGGACTGTTGCTGGGCCTTCAGCGTCGCCTCGGTCAGCGCCAGCAGCTCGCGGTCCGCGAGCAGCGCCAGGTAGGCGTTGGCGACCTCGGCGATCAGGGCGATGCGGGTGCTGCGGCGCGCTTCCTCGGTGGCGAAGTACTGCTGCAGAGCCTCCTCGTTGAGGCTGCGGATGCGCCCGAACAGGTCGAGCTCGAAGGCGGTCGTGCCGACGTTGGCCTCGAAACGCGAGTTGGTCCGCGAGCCGGCGGTCTGGCTGAAGTCCTCGGCCGTGCGCTGGCGCGTGAAGCCGGCGCCGGCCTCGACCTGCGGCAGCAGCTCCGAGCGGCTGATCCGGTAGAGCGCCCGCGCCCGCTCGACGTCCAGCGCCGCGACCCGCAGGTCGCGGTTGTTGTCGAGAGCCCGCTCGATCAGGGCGCGCAGCTCGGGCGAGCGGAAGAACTCGCGCCAGCCGAGGTCGGCCAGGCTCGGCTGGCCCGGATCCAGCGGCGCGTTGGCGGCGGTCGCCTGGTAGGCCGGGCCGGAGGGCCACAGGCCCTCGACCGGCGACTCCGGCAGCTCGATCTCGGGGATCAGCGAGCAGCCGCCGAGCAGCAGCAGCGCCGCGGAGGCGCTCAGGAGGCGGTGGGGCATCTTGCTCTTTCGCTTAGGTCCGTCGACGGTGGTGGCAGCGGGCGGGAGGCGCGTGCCGTCTGTCATTCGGCCGGCACGCGGGGTGCTGCGCCTTCGGACCCCTCCTCGGCCCCGCCGCGCCGCCGGCTCGAGAAGTTGCGCACGATCAGCACGAAGAACAGCGGCACGAAGAAGATCGCCAGGAAGGTCGCCGAGATCATGCCGCCGAAGACGCCGGTGCCGATCGCGATGCGGCTGGCGGAGCCGGCGCCGCTGCTCAGGACCAGCGGCAGCACGCCCAGCGAGAAGGCCATGGAGGTCATGACGATCGGCCTGAGGCGCTGGCGCGCCGCCTCGACCGTCGCCTCGATCAGATCCATGCCCTTGTCGTAGAGCTCGCGCGCGAACTCGACGATCAGGATGGCGTTCTTGGCCGACAGGCCGATCGTGGTCAGCAGCCCGACCTGGAAGTAGACGTCGTTCGGCAGCTCGCGCCCGAGCGCCGCGACGACGGCGCCGAGCACGCCGAGCGGCACCACCAGCATCACAGAGATTGGGATCGACCAGCTCTCGTAGAGCGCCGCCAGGCAGAGGAAGACGACCAGCAGCGACAGGGCGTAGAGCAGCGGCGCCTGGCCGCCGGACAGCCGCTCCTCGAAGGACAGGCCGCTCCATTCGAAGCCGATGCCCTGGGGCAGCTCGCCGGCGAAGCTCTCCATGGCGTCCATCGCCTCGCCCGAGGCGACGCCGGGCGCCGGCTGGCCGAGGATCTGCATCGAGGAGATGCCGTTGTAGCGCTCGAGGCGCGGCGAGCCGTAGGTCCAGCGGGTCGAGGCGAAGGCGGTGACCGGCACCATCTCGCCGTGGACGTTGCGCACATACCAGGAGTCCAGGTCGTCGGGCATCATGCGGTAGGGCGCGTCGGCCTGCAGGTAGACCCGCTTGACCCGGCCGTTCTCGATGAAGTCGTCGATGTAGGAGGAGCCCCAGGCGGTCGAGAGCGTGGCGTTGATGTCGGCGATCGACAGCCCGAGGGCGCCGGCCTTCTCCTGGTCGATCTCGAGCCGGAACTGTGGCGTGTCCGCCTGGCCGTTCGGCCGGACGCCGACCAGGCGCTGGTCCTGGCTGGCCATGCCGAGCAGCTGGTTGCGCGCCTGGGTCAGCGCGTCGTGGCCGAGGCCGCCGCGGTCGAGCAGCTGGAAGTCGAAGCCGGTGGCGTTGCCGAGCTCGATGATCGAGGGCGGCGTGAAGGCGAAGATCTGCGCCTCGCGGATCTGGGAAAAGGCGCCCATCGCGCGCCCCGCGATGGCGAAGACGCTGTCCTCGGCGGCCTCGCGCTCCGACCAGTCCTTCATGTTGATGAAGGCGATGCCGTTGTTCTGGCCGCGACCGCTGAAGGAGAAGCCGGCGACCGTGAACAGGCCGTTGACGTTCCGGGCCTCGGCGTTGAGGAAGTGGTCCTCGACCTTCTTCAGGACGTCGACGGTGCGGCCCTGGGTGGTGTTGGCCGGCGTCGTCACCTGGGCGAACATGATGCCCTGGTCCTCGTCCGGTAGGAAAGAGGTCGGCAGCCGCAGGAACAGGAAACCGAGCAGGCCGACCATGACCAGGTAGATCAGCAGGTAGCGGCCGCGCCGGCCGATGACGTGGCCGACGCTGCGCTGGTAGAAGCGGTTGGCCGCGTCGAAGCCGCGGTTGAACAGGCCGAAGGGGCCGCGCTTGCTGTGACCGTGTGCCCCGCCGGCCTTCGGCGGCTTCAGCATGGTCGCGCAGAGCGCCGGCGTCAGCACCAGGGCGACGAAGACCGACAGCGCCATGGCCGAGACGATGGTGATCGAGAACTGGCGGTAGATCGCGCCGGTCGAGCCGCCGAAGAAGGCCATCGGCACGAAGACCGCGGAGAGCACCAGGGCGATGCCGACCAGGGCCGAGGTGATCTGGTCCATCGAGCGGCGCGTCGCCTGCTTCGGCGGCAGGCCCTCCTCGGCCATCACGCGCTCGACGTTCTCGACCACGACGATGGCGTCGTCGACCAGCAGGCCGATCGCCAGCACCATGCCGAACATGGTCAGGGTGTTGATGGTGAAGCCGAAGGCCGCCAGCACGCCGAAGGTGCCGAGCAGGATCACCGGCACCGCGATGGTCGGGATCAGGGTCGCACGCAGGTTCTGCAGGAACAGGAACATCACGCAGAAGACCAGCACGATCGCCTCGAGCAGGGTGTAGACGACCTCCTCGATCGAGATCTTGACGAAGGGCGTCGTGTCGTAGGGCACGACCACGCTGAAGCCGGGCGGGAAGAAGGGCTCGAGCTCGTCGAGGCGCGTTCGGACCGCGTCGGCGGTCTCCAGCGCGTTGGCACCGGTCGCCAGGTTGATGCCGACTCCGGCCGCCGGCCGGCCGTTGTAGCGCGCGACGGTGCTGTAGGATTCGGCGCCGACCTCGACGCGCGCGACGTCGGCGAGGCGGACCTGCGAGCCGTCGGTGTTGACGCGGACCAGGATGCGCTCGAACTCCTCCGGCGTCTCCAGGCGGGTCTGGGCGATGATCGTCGCGTTGATCTGCTGGCCCTCGACCGCCGGCGTGCCGCCGAGCTGGCCGGCCGAGACCTCGGCGTTCTGGGCCTCGATCGCCTGGATCACGTCGGTCGTCGCCAGCCCGTAGCTGATCAGCTTGTCGGGATCGAGCCAGATGCGCATGGCGTGCTGGGCGCCGAACAGGGTGACGCTGCCGACGCCGTTGACCCGGCTGATCGGGTCCTGGACCGTCGAGGCGACGAAGTCGGCGATGTCGGTCTGGGCCGTCTGGGGATCCTCGGAGACGAAGCCCAGGACCATCAGGAAGCTGCCGCTCGACTTGGTGACCTGGATGCCGAGCTCCTGGACGATCTGCGGCAGCTGCGGCACCGCCAGCTGCAGCTTGTTCTGGACCTGGACCTGGGCGATGTCGGCGTCGGTCCCGGGGTCGAAGGTCAGGGTGACCTCCGCGGCGCCGCTGGAATCGCTGGTCGAGGACATGTAGCGCAGATTGTCGAGGCCGTTCATCTGCTGCTCGATGACCTGGGTCACCGTGTTCTCAAGGGTCGCCGCCGAGGCGCCGGGATAGGTCGCGGTGATCTGCACCGAGGGCGGCGCCACCGCCGGGTACTGCTCGACCGGCAACTGCAGGATCGACAGCCCCCCGGCCAGCATCATGATGATCGCGATGACCCAGGCGAAGACGGGCCGGTCGATGAAGAAGCGGGCCATGACGGCGGATCCTAGAAGCGTCCGCGCCTGAGGCGGCGGGCGCGTTTGCGGGGTTGCGGCGGGCTCGGAGGCGGCTCAGCCGGAGGCTCCGGGCTCCCCGGCCGCCTGCGCCGGGCCCGCCCCGGCGGAGGCCGGCTCGACGGCGACCGGCGTCACCTTGCTGTCCGGCTGGACCCGCTGCAGGCCGTCGACGACGAGGCGCTCGCCGGCGGCCAGCCCCTCGCCGATCAGCCAGGCGCCGCCGACGGCGCGGCGCACGGTCACCGGGCGCTGGGTGACGGTATCGTCCTCGCCGATGACCCAGACGTAGGCTTGGCCGTCGCCGCCGCGCGCCAGGGCGGGCTGCGGCACCAGGAAGGCGTCGCGCGCCTCGCCCTGGCTGATCACGGCGCGCACGAACAGGCCGGGCAGCAGCTCGCGCTCCGGATTCGGGAAGACCGCGCGCAGGCTGACCGTGCCGGTCGTCTCGTTGACCAGGACCTCGGAGAACTGCACGCGGCCCTCATGGGCATAGGTCCCGCCGCCCTCCTCGAGGATCAGCTCGACCGGCGCCTCGCCCTCGGCCGACACCGAGATGGCGCCGGCCTCGATGGCGCGGCGCGTGCGCATCAGCTCGCCGCTGGACTGGGTGAGGTCGACGTAGATCGGGTCGAGCTGCGTGATTCGCGCCAGCGCATCGGCCTGGTTCGCGGTGACCAGCGCGCCCTCGGTGATCGCCGAGCGGCCGATGCGCCCGCTGATCGGTGCCGAGACGACGGTGTACTCCAGGTCGATACGGGCCCGCTCGAGCTGCGCCTCGGCGCTGGCGACGTCGGCCGCGTCCTCGGCCTGGGTGGCGAGCATGTCGTCGTAGTCCTGCTGGCTGACGGCATTGCGGCCGACCAGCTCGCGATAGCGCCGGACCCGGGTGCTGCTCGATTCGAAGCTCGCCTGGGCGCGCGCCAGGGCCGCCTCGGCGGCCTTGACCGCGGCTTGGTAGACCGCCGGGTCGATCTGGTAGAGCGGCTGCCCGGCCTCGACCGTGGCGCCCTCCTCGAACAGGCGCTGCTGGATGATGCCGTCGACCTGCGGGCGCACCTCGGCGCTGCGGTAGGCGACGGTGCGCCCGGGCAGCTCGGCGGTCAGCGCCACGGTCTGCGGCTGCAGGACGGTGAAGCCGACCTGCGGCGGCGGCGGCGGCGCGGGCTGGGCGTTGGCGGCGTCCTCCCGCTCGCAGGCGCCCAGCAGCAGCGCGGCGGCGGCCAGCGCGGCGAACCCTGGCGCTCGCCGGGGCCCGGCAGCTTTGACGGAGACGGAGGTCTGCACGAGAACCAGATCCTTCTACCCGAAACAGACCCTGCCCCCGGGGGCCGAGCCTGTTGCATTCGAGATCCATAAAATGTACTGTACGATACAGTACCGCAAAATTGCTGCAGTGCAAGAGGTAATCTCGGGAAGCGTCAGGAGCGAGATGAGCGACGACATGGCGAACCGCAAGAGCAGGTCCAGGGGCGAGGCGCGGCGGCGCGCGATGATCGAGGCGGCCTGGCAGGTGCTCCAGGAGAAGGGCTGCGAGGCCGCGACGCTCAACGACATCATCGCGCTGTCGGGCGGCTCGCGCGCGACGCTCTACGAGGCCTTCGGCGGCAAGGACGGTCTGCTCGAGGCGGCGGTCGCCGAGCGCTGCAGCGCCTTCGGCGCCTCCATGCAGCTCGTGTTCGACGAGCGCAGCGATCCGCGCTGCGTGTTGGAGACGCTGGCCTACGCCTTCCTGACCAAGGTCTTCGCGCCCGAGTCGGTGCGCACCCTCGGCATCTTCTGCGCCGAAGGCGGGCGCTTCCCCCACATGATCGAGACCTTCCTGCACCACGGGCCGCGTCAGCTCGCCGCCAGTCTGGCCGCCTACCTGGAGGACGCCGCCAAGGCCGGCAAGCTCGAGGTCGAGGACCCCGAGCTGGCCGCCGACCTCTTCCTTTCGATGCTCCAGGGCCAGTGGGTGCTGCGCGTCCTGGCGCAGTGCTCGCCGACGCCGACCTCCGAGGCGCTGCGGAAGCGCGCGAAGGTCGCCGTGTCGATCTTCCTCGACGGCCTGGGGAGCGGGAAGGCCGGCTAAGCCTTCAGTTCGGCCGGGAAGCGCGTCGCGACCAGGCTCGGGCGCGCCGCCATGCGTTCCAGCCAGGCGGACAGCTTCGGTCGCTCGGCGAGCAGGCGCCGGCCGGTCGGCGCCAGCGCGAGATAGGTCAGCATCGGCGCGCCCTGCAGGTCGGCCAGGCTCGGGCGGTCGCCGAGGAAGAAGTCGCCGGACAGCAGGTCCTCGAGCACCGCCAGGCAGCGCCGCGCGGGGGCGACGGCGGCGGCCAGCAGCGCCGGGTCGCGATCCTTGTGGCTGCCGGCCTCGCGGACGAAGACGCCCCAGACCAGGGCCGGGTAGCCGTAGTTGTCGAGGATCCGCATGACCTGGGTCATGCGCGCCCGCGGGCGCGGCGCCTCGGGCGCCAGGGGCGGTCCCTCGAAGACCTCCTCGACGTAGCGCACGATGGCGTCGGTCTCGTAGAGCGCGAAGTCGCCGTGCCGCAGCGCCGGGATCTTGCCGAAGGGCTGCAGGCGCAGGTAGTCGGCCGGCGGCCCGCTCTCGGCGAAGATGTCGACCGGCTCCAGCGCGTAGGCCACGCCCTTCTCCTCGAGGGCGAGGCGCGCGATGCGGACGTAGACGCTGTAGGGCGCGCCATAGAGGGTCGGGACGCTCATGGCCGGGACGCTCATGGCGGGCCCCTCAGCCCCGGTCGACCGGCGGCGGCGAGGGCCTGCCGAGCTGCGTCTCGCGGTGCGCGATGTAGAAGGAGGAGGCGACGATCACGGCGGCCCCCAGCAGGGTGTAGAGGTCGGGCACCTCGGCGAAGAACAGGAAGCCCAGGAGGCCGGCGCCGATCAGCCGCGAATAGTCGAAGGGCGCGACGAAGGAGATCTCGCCGGTCCGGTAGGCGCTGACGATCATGGCCTGGGCGGCGACGCCGACCAGACCGACGCCGACCAGCAGCAGCC
Source organism: Tistlia sp. (assembly GCF_040905785.1). Taxonomy (NCBI): domain Bacteria; kingdom Pseudomonadati; phylum Pseudomonadota; class Alphaproteobacteria; order Rhodospirillales; family Rhodovibrionaceae; genus Tistlia; species Tistlia sp. The sequence goes on along the minus strand of NZ_JBBDQW010000029.1, from coordinate 52,097 downwards.
ACTGCCGGGGCGTCGGGTCCTGCCAGAGGTGCAGCGCCGGCCCGGCGCAGATCAGGATCGAGGCGAAGCAGAACCAGGTCAGCATGGCGGTCTGGCTCTCGCTCTTGGGGAAGCGCTTGACCAGCACCACCGCGCAGGCGACGCCGAGCGCCATGCCGACCGCGGCCAGCATCGCCGGCTCCAGCGCGGCGCTGCCCGGCCGGACGATGACCAGCATACCGAGGAAGCCGACCAGGGTCGCGCTCCAGCGGCGCCAGCGCACCCGCTCGCGCAGCGCCAGGGCCGAGAGCACGATGGTGAAGAGCGGCGAGGTGAAGCCGATCGCCGTGACCAGCGCCAGCGGCAGCTTGGCCAGGGCGTAGAAACCGGCCGTCATGGCTCCGGCGCCGCACAGCGCGCGCGCCAGGTGGGTCAGGGGAAACTCGGTGCGGAAGGGCGCGAAACCGTCGCGCAGCAGGAAGGGCAGCAGCGGCAGCAGGGCGAAGAAGGCGCGCGCGAAGCCGATCTGCCAGAAGGACATGCCGTCGAAGGCCAGCTCCTTGACCAGCACGCCGTTGATCGAGAAGACCGTGGCGGCGGCGACCATCCAGGACGCGCCCTGCAGGTTCGGGTCGAGCCCGGCGAAGCGGCCACGCGCGGACATCGGCGGGCTAGCCCTGGCTCGCGCGCGGCGACTCGCGGGCGACCAGGCTGGCTTGGCGCTCGCGCGCGACGACCGATTCGCGGTGGGCGATGTAGAGCGAGGAGCCGGCGATGATGCCGGCGCCGACCCAGGTCCAGAGGTCGGGGACCTCGCCGTAGAGCGCGAAGGCGAAGAGCGCGATGAAGGGCAGCTTGGTGTACTCGAAGGGCAGCATGGCGCTGGCGTCGGCCATCTTGAAGGCGCGCGTCAGGGCGACGTGGCTGAAGACCGCGACGAAGCCGACCAGGGTCATGAGGGCCAGCACGGTCGCGCTCGGCCACTGCCAGACGAAGAGCGCCGGGATCAGCGACAGCGGGGTCGAGAGCGCGTTCATGAAGAAGACGATGGTGCCGGGCTCCTCGGTACGGCTCAGCTTCTTGATGATGACGACCGAGACCGCCATCACCGCGGCCGAGACGATCGGCAGCGCCATCGGCCAGGTCAGCTCCTGGAAGCCCGGCCGCAGGATCACCAGCACGCCGAGGAAGCCGATCGCCGTCGCGCTCCAGCGCCGCGCCCGCACGATCTCGCCGAGGAAGATCGCCGCCGCCGCCGTGGCGAAAAGCGGCACGGTGAAGTTCAGCGCGACCGCCTCGGCCAGCGGCAGGTGGGCGAGCGCGGTGAACCACATCATCATCGCCACCAGGCCGATCACCGAGCGCCAGACGTAAAGCCCGAGGCGCGGCGTGCGGAACACCGACAGGCCGGCCCGCGCGAACCAGGGCAGCATGAACAGCATGGCGAAAAAGTTGCGGAAGAAGACGACCTGCAGCGGGTCGACCTCCTGGGAGGCCTCGCGGATCGCCACGTTCATGATCGAGAAGCCGAGGCAGGCGAAGATCATGTAGCAGGCGCCGAGCACCGGGGCGCTCAGGTTCGATAGCCTCGGCCGGGACAGCCTGCGCCGACGCGAGGGCGGACGGCGGCCCGGGCCGCCGCCCGGGCTGTCGGCCGGCTCGGCCTTGTCGCTGTCGGCTGTCATCGTGGAGCAGGCTAGGGTGCGGTGCGGCATCTGACCAGCGCCGCGGCCCGCAAGGCTGCCTTGCACCCGCTCGCGGCGGCGACCTATGGTGCGGCGCCCTTCCGCGGAAGGTCCCGACACGAGTTCCGGTGATACGCCCGATGACAGATCAGCAGCCGCTCTGGCGCCCCTCGGCCGACCGCGTCGCGGCCGCCAACCTGACCCGCTACCTCAAGGATGTCGAGGCGGCCACGGGCCGGCGGCTCGAGAGCTACGAGGCCCTGCACGCCTGGTCGGTCGAGGACCTCGAAGGCTTCTGGCGCAGCCTCTGGGACTGGTGCGGCGTGGTCGGCGAGGGGCCGCTGGAACCGGCGCTGGTCGCCGGCGACCGGATGCCCGGCGCGCAGTTCTTCCCCGGGGCCAAGCTGAACTTCGCCGAGAACCTGCTGCGCCGCGCAGAGGCGGGTGGGGCGGCGGGTCGGGCGGCGGGCGGGGCGGCGGGCGAGGCCATCGTGTTCCGCAGCGAGGACAAGGTCGAGCGGCGCCTGTCCTGGGAAGAGCTGCGCCGCCTCGTCTCGCGCACCGCCCAGGCGCTGGCGGCCGAGGGCGTGGGGCCCGGCGACCGGGTCGCAGCCTACCTGCCGAACATGCCCGAGACGGTCATCGCCATGCTGGCCACGGCCGCGCTCGGCGCGGTCTTCTCCTCCTGCTCGCCCGACTTCGGCGTGCAGGGCGTGCTCGACCGCTTCGGCCAGATCGAGCCCAAGGTGCTGGTCGCCTGCGACGGCTACCACTACGCCGGCAAGGTCCTGGACATCCGCGCCAAGGTCGCGGCCGTCGCCGCCGAGCTGCCGAGCCTCTCGAAGGTCGTGCTCTGCCCGCTGATCGGCGAGGGCTCGGGCCCGACGGAGGTGCCGGGCGCGGTCTGGCTTTCGGACTTCCTGGAGCCCTTCGAGGCCGGCCCGATCGCCTACCGGCGCATGCCCTTCAACGCGCCGCTCTACATCATGTTCTCCTCGGGCACGACCGGCCGGCCCAAGTGCATCGTCCACGGCGCCGGCGGCACCCTGCTGCAGCACCTCAAGGAGCAGCGCCTGCACAGCGACGTGAAGGCCGGCGACCGCATCTTCTACTTCACGACCTGCGGCTGGATGATGTGGAACTGGCTGGTCTCGGGGCTGGCCAGCGAGGCGACGCTGCTGCTCTACGACGGCTCGCCCTTCCACCCCGACGGCAACGTCCTCTACGACTACCTGCAGGCCGAGCGGGCGACCCTCTTCGGGACCTCGGCCAAGTACATCGACGCCTGCGCCAAGGCCGGGCTCAAGCCGATCGAGACCCACGACCTATCGAGCGTGCGGGTGATCTGCTCGACCGGCTCGCCGCTGGTTCCCGAGTCCTTCGACTACGTCTACCGCGACGTCCTCCGCGACGTCTGCCTGGCCTCGATCTCGGGCGGCACCGACATCGTCTCCTGCTTCGTGCTCGGCAACCCGATCGGGCCGGTCTGGCGCGGCGAGATCCAGGCGCGCGGCCTGGGCATGGCGGTCGAGGTCTGGAACGACGAGGGCCGGCCGGTGGTCGGCGAGCAGGGCGAGCTGGTCTGCGTCAGGCCCTTCCCCTGCATGCCGCTCTACTTCTGGAACGATCCCGACGGCGCGCGCTACCGCGCCGCCTACTTCGAGCGCTTCCCCGGGGTCTGGTGCCACGGCGACTTCGTCGAGCTGACCGAGCACGGCGGCCTCGTCATCTACGGCCGCTCCGACGCGGTGCTCAATCCCGGCGGCGTGCGGATCGGCACCGCCGAGATCTACCGCCAGGTCGAGAAGCTGCCGGAGGTGCTGGAGTCGATCGTCATCGGCCAGAACTGGGAAGGCGACGTGCGCGTCGTGCTGTTCGTCAAGCTGGCCGAGGGCGCCGTCCTCGACGAGGAGCTGGCCGGGCGCATCAAGAAGACGATCCGCTCGGGCGCCAGCCCGCGCCACGTCCCGGCCCGGATTTTGGCCGTGCCGGACATTCCGCGCACCCGCTCCGGCAAGATCGTCGAGCTGGCGGTGCGCGACGTCGTCCACGGCCGCCCGATCAAGAACCAGGAAGCCCTGGCCAACCCCGAGGCCCTCGAGGCCTACCGCGACCGCGCGGAGCTGAAGGAATAGGGCGCGGGCGTCCGCGTCCCCGCGGAAGCGGCAGGGCACACATGGCTCCTTTCGGCTCGGCACGGAGGGCTCGTTGCAAGGCCGGCGCGATTCGCGCTTCGTGGTTCGACAGGCTCACCATGAAGCGCAGCCTGATGCCCGCGAGAACGCCTCCGTCGCTTCATGGTGAGCTTGTCGAACCATGCAAGCGTGGGATCACCGGCCAGCGGGCGGTTCAGCCCAACACCAGCCGACCTTCCTCGATCCGCGCCGCGGCGCCGTCCGGCAGGGCGGCCAGGGCCGCCGCCTCCAGCCGCAGTGCCGGAATCGGGGGATAGCCGAGCTCGCGCGCGACGACGACGCCGAGCAGCAGGATGGCATCGACCGAGGCCAGCAGCAGGCCCGCCGGCGCCCGGCCTTCGCGCAGCAGCTCGAGCATCACCGAGGAGGAGGAGCTGGAGCCGACGGTGCCGGGCAGCGCCAGCAGGCGGCCGCCGATCTCCCGGCCGTGCTGCGGGTGGCCGGCCATGACGATCCGGCCGCTTTTCGGCTGCACCCCGCCCCAGAAGGACAGCGGCGCCGTCAGCACCAGCAGGCGGCCCGCGGCGCCGCCGGGCAGCAGGCTCTCGCCGGCCAGGCTCCGCCGGTCGCTCAGCGCCACAGCCGCTCGTCCCGGAGCACGCGGCCCGCGACCGCGCTCTCGACGCAGTCGACCAGGCTGCCGAAGACCGCGCCGTAGCCGGTGTTGCCCGGCGCGTAGTGGGCGAACTTGCCGGAGTTGGTCATCAGCACGCCGGTGAAGCTCTCGAGGATCGGCGTCACCACGACGCAGGTGTCGGCGATCAGGCGCACGCCGCTCGCCTGCAGGTCCTCGCTCAGGCCGGACGCCTCGAGCTGCGCCAGGGTGTGGCGGCCGGTGCAGGCGTAGACCGGCACCGCGGCCCGCCGGCCGGCCAGGGCGGCGTGCAGGGCACGGAACTCGGCCAGCGAGAAGTGCGGGCTGCCGAGCGCCACGGCGTCGAGCCTCTCGCCGGAGACGGTCGAGAGGCCGTCGCGCGCCGCGAGCAGGGCGGCGGCGTCGGGCCGCAGCACCTCCCGCGGCGCCATGCCGCCGAGGGCGGTCGCGGTGTCCGGCGCCTCGGGCGTCACGCCGGCGATGTGGAAGAGGGCGACCGAGCCGGTCGAGGCGGCGGCGGCGCCGAAGGCCTTGAGGCGGTCCTCGGCCAAGTCGGCGGCCAGGGTCGCGGCCAGCCCCGGCGGCAGGCCGGCGACGACCCCGACCGCCTCGCCGACGGCGCGGCCGTACCAGGCGCCGAGCACGGGATAGAAGGCCTCCTCCGCGAAGAGCGCCGGATTGAGCCCGCCGAGCTCGACCAGCAGGGTCGCGCGCCGCGCCTCCGGCCGGTGCAGGCCATAGTCGGGCGCCCGGCCGGCGACCGCGCAGGCCAGGTCCAGGAAGTCGCCGTAGCGGTTGGTGCGGGCGCCGAGCACCGAGTTGACGAAGGCGACGGCGTTGGACTCGCCCCAGGCGACGTCGCTGCCGGCGGCCGGACGGTGGCCGGCCTGGTAGGGCGCGCAGGTCCAGGACGGCCGGCAGCCGAGCGCCTCGTGGGCGCGCATCAGGCGCAGGGCCATGGCGCGCTCGTGGCCCTGCAGGCGCACGTTCTGCGGCCGCAGCAGGTCGAGCGCGCCGACGTTGGTGGTGCTCGGCACCGCCACCCGGGCGCCGCCCGCGACCAGCCGCTCGGCGAACTCCGTGCCGCCGTCGCCGTGATAGAGGCAGCCGTCGATGTGGGCCGAGGCGACCGGGATCAGGCGCTCGGCGCCGAGCAGGCGCCCGGCCTCGGCCAGCAGGCGCAGGGCGAGCGCCGGGCCGGGCCCATCGCGTCCCTGGGCGAGCGCCTGCTCCTCGGCCGAGAGCGCGAGCATGGCCGTCGTCGGCCCGCCGGGCCCCGGCTCAGGCGCCGGCGACGGTCATGCCGTCGATCCGCACGGTTGGCGAATCGGTGCCATAGCGCAGCACCAGGTCGTCGGCCGGCGTCAGGTTCAGGAACATGGTCTTCAGATTGCCGGCGACCGTCGCCTCGGAAACCGGATAGGCGAGCTCGCCCTTCTCGATCCAGAAGCCGGACGCGCCGCGGCTGTAGTCGCCGGTCACGCCGTTGGCGCCCATGCCCATCATCTCGGTGACGTAGAAGCCCTCCTCGATCTCGCCGATCAGCGCCTGCGGCGAGCGCGTGCCGGGGGCGAGGTAGAGGTTGCTGGCGCTCGGCCCCGGCGGGCCCGAGACGCCGCGCGAGGCGTTGCCGGTCGGCGGCAGCCCGAGCTGGCGCGCGGAGGCGAGGTCGAGCAGCCAGCCGGTCAGCACGCCGTCCTCGATCAGGGCGCGGCGGCCCGTCGCCAGGCCCTCGGCGTCGAAGGGCTTGGAGCGCAGGCCGCGGGCGCGGTGCGGGTCGTCGATCACCTGCAGGCCCTTGGCGAAGACCTGCTCGCCGCGCTTGTCCTTGAGGAAGGAGGTGCCGCGCGCGATCGCCGTGCCGGTGATCGCGCCGGCGAAGCTGCGCAGCAGCGAGTTGGCGACGCGCGGATCGAGGACGATCGGCACGCGGCCGGTCTTCGGCTTGCGCGGCTTGAGCCGCCTGACCGCCTTCTCGCCGGCGCTGCGGCCGACCTCCTCGGGGTCGCGCAGGTCGCTGCCGTAGACCGCCGAGCTGAAGTCGTAGTCGCGTTCCATGGCCAAGCCCTCGCCGGCCAGGATGGCGACGCCGAGCGAATGGCGCGAGCCGGCGTAGCTGCCCGAGAAGCCGTTGCTCGCCGCGACCGCGATGCGCGACGACGACCAGCTCGCCTCGGCGCCCTCGGAGTTGGTGGTGCCGGGCACGGCGCGCGCCGCCGCCTCGCAGGCCCGCGCCCGCTCGATCAGCAGCTCGGTCGAGGGCTCCTCGGGATCGAGCGCGTCGAGGTCGGGAATCTCGCGGGCGATCTGCGCCGGGTCGGCGAGGCCGCAGTAGCTGTCCTCGGGCACCGCGCGCGCCATCGCCACCGCGCGCTCGACCAGCTCGTCTAGGGCGCCGCCGGCGAAGTCGGTCGAGGAGACGATCGCCTGGCGATGGCCGATGAAGACGCGCAGGCCGAGATCGTGGGCCTCCTCGCGCTCGAGCCGCTCGACCTGCCCGAGGCGCTGGGCGTGGCTGATCGCCGTGGCGTGCACGACCAGGGCGTCGGCTGACTCGGCGCCGGCGCGCCTGGCCTTGTCGAGCACCCTCTGCAGCAGGGCACCGTCGTCGTCGCTTGCGGCCATGCGCGAGGCCTCCTTGTTCCATCGTCGTCGGGGGATCGGCTCCCCCGCTATATAGGGGCTCGGGGTGCCGCGCTGCGACCCCGGGCTCGCCAGGGCAGGTTCAGGCGAGGGCGAAGGCCGCGACCAGGGGGGCGTGGCCGCTGCCGGCGCCGTCCTCGGCCTCCGCGCTCAGCAGCTCGTTGTGGATCTCGAGGCCCCGGAACAGGCCGTGCAGCGGCCGGCTCGCCAGGATGTGGTCGAGCAGCAGCCGCTCGCCGCCGTAGAGCAGGCTGAAGCGCCGGTCGGCGGGCAGGCTGCGCGCCAGGGCGACGAGACGGCTGCCGGACGGCACGGCGGCGCCCGCCTCGTCGGCGCCGCCCTCAAGCAGGTGCAGGGCATCGTCCTCCAGGGTCGCATTGCAGTCGCCGCAGACCGCGACCAGCGCCTCGGGATCGGCGGCCAGCAGGCGCTCGACCAGCAGGCGGGCTTCCAGCGCCTGGCCGAGCCGCCGCACGGCGGCGCGGTAGAAGCCCGCAGCCCAGCCGGCTGCCTCGGACTCCTCCTGCTCCGCGGGCACGGCCCGCGGCGCGCGCAGGTGCAGATCGACCAGGGTCAGCGGCCGGCCGTCGGGCAGCGCGATCTCGGCCCAGAGCAGCGGGCGGTCCCACTTCTGCGGCCGGCCCTCGAGCTCCGGCGGCGCGACCAGCTCGTGGCGCAGGCTGTGCCAGCGCCGGATCGGCCAGCGCGACAGAATCGCCAAGTTGTGCCGGTCGGCGGCGCCGTGGCCGCTCTCCGACAGGCTGACCGCGCGGTAGTAGCCGGCGTAGGGGCCGTCCTCGAGCAGCGCGTCGAGGGCGGTGAGCCGGCGCGCGCCGCCGCGGCGCTCGGCGTTGATCTCCTGCAGGCACAGCAGGTCGGCCTCCAGGCGCGCCAGCTGCGGGCGCAGCACCGGCAGGCGCTCGGCCAGCGGCACCTCGGCCCGGGGACCGTCGTCCAGGTTCTCCAGGTTGAAAGTCGCGAGGCGCAGCACGACGGCCCGCCCCGCTAGCGCTGCCGGACGGCAGAGGCTCCCGAGGCCGGCGTCACGGGAGCTGGGGCTGCAGCTCGGCGTCGAAGCGGACCAGGGCGCTGGTCGCCAGCGGGCTGTCGCAGCCGGCCTCGCGGATGTCGCGCTTGGCCTGCTGGATCAGGATCAGCCGCTTGGTGCCGATCTCGCTGGCGCCTTGGCGCTCGACATAGCGGGCGATGGCGGCGTGGCCCTCCTTGGTCAGCTTGCCCTTGCGGCAGCGCTCGTAGGCGGCGACGGCGCGGTAGTAGTCGCTGTAGAGCGCCTCGCGCGCCGTCATGGTGGTCTGGGCCTGGGCCGGCGCGAGCGAGCAGAGCAGCGTGGCAGCGGCCAGAAAGAGGCCTGCGAGCAAGGGGGCGGCGGGGACGGAGCGGGCGGTCATGGCGACGGGTACTCCCTGAAGTTGTGGGGCAATGGCAGCTAGAAGCTGGAATCGGGCTCATGCAGGAACGCCGCTTCCGCCTCGGTTGTTTCCCGGCCCAGCGCAGGATTGCGATGGGGAAAGCGGCCGAAGCGCGCGACGACGTCGCGATGCAGCTCCGCATAGCGCCGGTAGGTCTCGTTCGAGAGCCGGCCGAAGCAGGCCACGCTGCGCTCCTGGTCCGCGAGATTCTCGCTGTGCTCGAGCGGCAGGTAGAGGAAGGCCTTCTCGTCCTCGCTGGCCAGGGCGGCGTCGTGGCCGTCGGCCAGGGCGGCCCGGCAGACGGCGAGGGCCTTGGCGTCGGTGGCGAAGGCGCGGGCCGTGCCGCGGTAGAGGTTGCGGGGCACCTGGTCGAGCAGGATGATCAGGGCCAGCGCCCCGCGCGGATCCTGGGCCCAGTCGTCGAGGGCGCCGGCCGCCGCTTGCGCGTGCAATGGGCTCAGCGCGGTCCCAACGTCGCGGTCGAAGGCCTCGTCGCGCTCGAACCACTGTGCCTGCCGGCCCTCGGCGAACCAGAACGCCAGAACTCTCTCGATGTCGTCGCGGCTCATGCCCCCAGGCTAGCAGCTTCCGGCCGCCTGTGTTCAAGTCTCCCGCGCCATGGGCCGCCTCGCCGCCAGCCTGCTTCTGCTGCTCCTGCTCGCCGGCTGCGGGCCGAATCCCGGGCAGCTGCAGCTCTGCCAGCGGCTGGCGGCGGCCTTCGCCGGGGAAAGTCATGTGCTGCTCGGCGCGGAGGCGCTGGCTGAGAAGGATCCTGCTCTCCTGATCCGCTACGAAGCCGGCGCGGCACAGCGCTGGCACGTCTGCCGCTTCGCCGGCAGCGGCTTCGGCCAGGGGCGCCTGGTCCTCGAGTCGGTGGAAACCGACCGCGACGGGCCGCTCTCGGCCGTGCAGCTCACGGTGCTCCGGGTCTGGCTCGAGCTGCCCGAGGGTGCGCGGGGGCGGGCGCCCGGCGCCTGGCCCGAAGGCCTCGCCGGCGACCTGCTCTACCTGCTGCAGACGCTGATCAACGCCCTGGCGGTCTGCTGCCTCTACGGGCTGCTGGCGCTCGGCTACTCCCTGGTCTACGGCATCGTCGAGCGCATCAACCTCGCCTTCGGCCAGATCGCCATGGTCGCCGCCTTCGCCGCGCTGCTGGCGACGCTGGCCCTGCTCGGCGACCGGGGCGAGGGGTGGCGGACCGGCGGTGCCTTCGTCGGCCTGCTCGTCGTGCTGCTGGCGGCCGGCGGCAGCGGCGCGCTCTTCGCCTGGGCCGGGGAGCGCGTGCTGCTCAAGCCGCTGCGCGAGGGTAGCGCGCAGATGATGCTGATCGCGACCATCGGCATCGCGATCTGCCTCTCCGAGGGCGTGCGCCTGCTGCAGGGTGCCGGCGAGAACTGGCTGGCGCCGGCGCTGCCCCAGCGGCTCAGGCTGCTCTGGGTGGGTGCGGTCGAGATCGGCGTCAGCCTCGGGCAGGTCGTCGTGCTGGGACTGACCCTGGGCGCGAGCGCGCTGCTGTTCCTGGCGCTGCGCCGAAGCCGCCTCGGGCTGCAGCTGCGCGCGACCGCCGACGACCGCCGGGCCGCGGCGCTGATGGGCGTCGATCCGGACCGCGTGGTCGGCGCGGCCTTCGCCCTCGGCGGCCTCTTCGCCGGCCTCGGCGGGCTCGTGCTGACGCTCTATTACGGCGGCGTCGGCTTCAACAGCGGCGCCCTGATCGGCTTCAAGGCGCTGGCGGCGGCGATCGTCGGCGGCATCGGCTCGCTGTCCGGAGCGCTGCTCGGCGCGCTGCTGATCGGCCTGCTGGAGACCTTCTGGTCGGCCTACCTCTCGCTCGCCTACAAGGACATCGCGGTCTTCGGCCTGCTCACCCTGGTGCTGGTGTTCCGGCCCGACGGCCTGCTCGGTCGTCCGCGCCACCCCTCCGAGCGGATATAGGCGTGCTCTGGGCCTTTCTTGCCCTCCGGCGCCGATGCGCTCATCATGCGCGCCATGAACCTCCGCGCTTTCTCGAGGATCCGCGACTGCCGCACGCCGGGCATGCCCTATGGCAAGCCGCAGGCCTGGTGGCCGCCGCCCGCCAGCTAGCGGCGTAGCGCCGGCTCGCCCCGGCCCCGTCAGCCTCGACCCTCTCCGCGTGGAGAATCCATCATGACGTCTCTCGACATCGCCCTCGGTGTCGACGCGCTCGAAGCGCGTTGGGCCGATGGCCGCCAGGCGACCTACCCCTACCTCTGGCTGCGCGACAACTGCCCCTCGGCCTTCCATCCCCAGACGCAGGAACGGATAGTCGACCTCCTGGCGGTAGATCCCGATGCCAGGCCCCACTCGGCCGTCGTGACCGAGGAGTTCCTCGTGATCGGCTGGGCCGGAGATGGGCACGTCAGCCGCTTTCCCCTGGCCTGGCTGGCCGCGCACCGTCCCGGCGAGGCACTGGCGGATCCCGCCGCCATCGCACCCAGGATCTGGCGCGCCGACCTCGCCGCCTCCGGCATCGCCCGCCACGCAGCCGCCGAGGTCCTCGGCGACGACCAAGCGCTTCAGGCCTGGATGACCGAGACCCTGCGCGACGGCATCACCATCCTCGAGGGGATGGCGGACGAGCCGCGCGCAGGCGTCGAGGTCGCCCAGAGAGTGGGCTTCCTGCGTCCGACCAACTTCGGGCCGACCTTCGAGGTCGTGAACAGGCCGGACCCCAACAACCTGGCATTCACGGCGCTGAGCCTGCCGCTGCACACGGACCTGCCGAACCAGGAGGTGCCGCCGGGCTTCCAGTTCCTCCACTGCATCGCCAACGAGGCGACGGGCGGCGGCTCGCTGTTCGCCGACGGCTACGCGATAGCGTGCGATCTCAGGGAGGAGGAGCCGGAAGCCTTCCGGATGCTCAGCGAGGTCGCGGTTCCCTTCCGGTTCCACGACCGGGAGACGGACATCCGCGTCCACGCCCCGGTCATCGCGCTCGACCGGAGGGGCGAGCCTCTCGAGATCCGCTTCAACGCGCACATCGCGGCCGTCTTCGACATGCCGCCCGACATCATGCCGGCCTACTACCGCGCCTACCGCGCCTTCATGGACCGCACGCGCCAAGCCGGTTACCGCGTCGCGCTGAAGTTGATCCCAGGAGAGATGGTGGTCTTCGACAACCGCCGCATCCTGCATGGCCGAGAGGCCTTCGATCCCGCCTCCGGCTTCCGGCACCTGCACGGCTGCTACCTCGACCGAGGCGACTTCGCCAGCCGCCTGCGCGTTCTCGCCGCCAGGAAGCCGGAACCGATCGCGGCGTGACGCCTGCGGCTGCCGTGGTTACCGGCGCGAAACCTCAGAAGAGTCGTTCGTCGAGGCCGAGGGGGTCCATCCGGCGCAGGCGGTAGTCGATGAACTCGCCGCGCGTCTCGAAGGCGAGGCGGCGCACGCGCTGCCGGTCGTCGAACCAGAGGTGCACGGCCGGGTCGCCGGGGATGAAGAAGCGCTCCGTCGTGACCCGTTCGCCGGCCGACCCCAGCGTCTCGCTGCCGCGCCGCTCGACCGCGATCGGGAAGAGGGTGCCGCGCTTCGTGCTCAGCAGCTGGTCGCGCTGGAGCACCAGGGGGGTCCAGTAGCTGGCCGGCACGATTTCCGGCGGCGCGGTCAGCTGGCCGGCGCTGCCCTCGACCCGGAAGCCGGCCGGGCTCGCCTCGCCCTCGACGGTGAAGGGCGTGCCGTCATCGTCGGTGCGGGCGCTCAGGCGCTCCAGGCGAAGCTGGCCCTCTCGCCTATGCCACTGCTCGCGGCTGCTGTGCTGGTAGCGGTAGAGCGTCAGGCCGAGCACGCGGACCCGGATGTCGGTGTCGATGGTGACCTGCAGGCCTTCGGCGGTCGTCTCCACCGAGATCAGGTGCTCGCCGATCGTCGAGTCGTTGCGCAGGATGTCGAAGGCCAGCGCCGGCGAGACTGCCGCCCGGGCGCGCGGCGAGCCGCCCGGAAGAGCGACGAGCAGCGGCGCGCTCGCCAGCCCGGCGACCAGCGCCCGGCGGGTTATCGGTTGGTGAGGCATCGCTCCGCTCCCCGGTCCCCTGGTCGGCCAATGAAATGATCGGCCACGGAAATAGCGAGCGCAACCCGGCAGCACAAGGAGGCGCCCCGGCGTCCGCTTGCCGCGGCAGGCGGCGCGACCGTTCAGACCCGGCGAGGGGCCGCGCCGGCCGCCGCCAGCGCGTCGATCCGCTCGAGCAGCGGCAGCAGGTCGGCCACCGTATCCACGACCGCATGGGCACCGGCCTCGAGCAGGCCGTCCCGGGCTGCCCTGTTGAGGCGATCGATCTCCGCCGGGTCGGCTGCGGCCAGCTCCTCGAGCGACAGGCCGACGCCGTTGCCGGACAGCGAGACGCCGACGGCCCAGCAGCCGGCCGCGAGGCCCTCCGCGATGCCGGGATCGGTGTCGTCGACCTTAACGACCAGGTCGGGTCGCCGGATCCCGAGGTCGGCGAAGCAGCGGTGCATCATCAGCGGCGTCGGGCGGCCGGCCGCCAGGTCGCCGGCACAGACCAGGTTGTCCGGGGCATAGCCCTGCTCGGCCGCGCGCGGCAGCAGCGGCGCCATGATCTCGCGCGTATAGCCGGTGGTGGAGCCGATCCTCAGGCCCTGGCGCCGCAGCGCCGCGACGAGCTCGGCGGCGCCGGGGACCAGGGCGGCATGGTCGGCGACCGCCGTGACGTTGAGCGGCAGGAAAGCTTCGTAGATGGCGCGGGCCGCGGCCTCGTCGAAGGGGCCGCCGCGCGCCCGCCGCCAGGCCGCGGCGATGCGCGGCTCGGCGCCCAGGGCGCGGATGTGCTCGAGCTTCGGCAGCCCCATCGGCCGCCGGGCCTCCTCGATCGAGATTTCGACCCCGAAGCCTGCGAAGGCCTCGACGAAAGCGCCCATCGGCGCGCGCGAGCCGAAGTCGACCATGGTTCCGGCCCAGTCAAAGACGACCGCTTGCAGCGCTTTCATTCCGCAGGCTCCGGCGAGCTGGCCTCGGCGGAGGCAGCGCCGTCGAACAGCTCGGCGACGACCTCCTCGCCGAGCGCGAAGCCGGTCGAGGCGCCGGTGCCGCCGGTCACGACGACGAGCCGCACCGCCGCCTCGGGCCGGTCGATCAGCGCCGCCCGGTCGGGCGCCCAGGCATAGGTGCCGGTCCAGCGCTCCAGCACCTCGGGCTCGGCGAGGCCGGTCGCCCGCTGCAGCTCGTCGAGGATCAGGGCCTCGACTTCGGCGCTGGCGAAGGGCGCGGGCGTCGCCGCGTAGCGGTGCGAATCGCCGGCGACCAGGGTGCCGTCAGCACCGGCGACGGCGATCAGGTGCACGCCTTCGGCCAGGTGGCGGGGCTGCTCGCGCTCCAGGCGCGCGCGCAGGGCTGCCGCTTCCGGCAGCGCGGTGTAGCCGGCGTAGCGCACCAGCCCGAGGTCAGACATCACCGGGCAGGGCAGGCGGAAGCCGGCCTCGCGGGGGCGCAGCCGCAGCATCTGCAGCAGGCAGCGGGAGAGGCCATAGCCGGCGATCCGCTCGGGATAGAGGCTGAGGAACTCGTCGCCGGGACAGACGACGACGGCGCCGGCCTCGAGCGGCCCCGCCGTCGTCTCGAGGCGCGGCGGGGCGACCGCGCGGACGAGCGCCGGCTGCAGGAAATCGACGCCCCAGGCCTCGGCCAGCCAGGCGGCCAGGCGCGGCACGGCGCTGCGCGATTCGACGCGCAGCTCGTGGGGCGACGCCAGCCCGCCGGCCAGCTGTGCGGCCGGCAGGCCGGCCAACCCCTCGGCGGCCTCGGCGGCATTCAACAGCCGGCAGCTCTCGCCCATCTCGCTCGCCGCGTAGGCCTCGAGCACGGCCAGCGCTTCCGGGCGGCGCACCACGACGCGCAGGCCGCGCTGCTCGACGGCGATGCCGGCAGGGCCGGCGACCTCGGCCCAGACGTCGCGGGTTCGCAAGGCGCGACGCCAAGTCGTGCCGCGCTCCTGGCCGGTCACGGTGACGAAGCCGAAGTTGCGGACCGAGGCGCCGTTCGCCTGGGCGTCGCGCTCGACCACGACGACGCGCAGCCGGCGCCGGGCGGCGGCAAGGGCGTGGCCCAGGCCGAGGATTCCGGCGCCGACGACGGCCAGGTCGTAAGTCCTGCTCAGGAAAGGCTCCACGCTTCGTATCGGCGTCGGCCCTTTGTGGCCGATGCCGTGGCGCCGGCACAATGGCGGTTTCCGGAGGAGCCGACAAAGCAACAGCGGCCCGTGAGACACGGGCCGCTGTGCATTCCGGAGCGCCTGGGCGTCAGGCGGATGCCACGGGGCCAAGCGATCCGGGACTGGTCTGCCGCGAGCTGCGGATCAGTTCGTGGTGCCGGTCGTGCTCGGGGCGGTCGCCGGCTGGTCCATGGTCCGCTGACGCTCCTCCTCCTGGCGCGCGGCTTCCTGCTCGCGCACCTGCTCTTCCAGGTTGGCGAACTGCGGCGCGGACTCCAGCTCCTCGCGGGTCGACTGCATGGTCAGCTCGATGCTGCCGTCGGCTTCGGTGCGCACGTCGATCGCGTCGATCGGCACGCCGACGTTCTTCTCGCCGAGGCCCAGGAAGCCACCGACGCCGATGATGGCTGCGGTCAGACGGCCGTCCTTGTCCATCACCAGGTCGTTGATCTTGCCGATCGACTCGTCCTGGCTGTTGTAGACGGTCTGGCCGATGTACTCGGTGGCGAGCACTTCGCTGCCGTCCTGCGCCGTCACGAAGCCGGTGGCACGCGCCGCCGACTGGGTGTCGGTGACGGAGGCGTCGCTTTCCGCCTTCATCTCGGTGTCGGCCTTCATCTCGGTGTCAGCCTCGGCCGCGGAGTCGTCGCTCGTACTGGTGCCGGTCTGAGCGTCGGTTCCGGCCTGCTTGTCGGTGCCGGTCTTGGTGTCGGTCTCCGGCATGGCATCGCTGCCGACCTGGGTGTCGGTCGTGCCGGAGGTCCCGGCATCGGTTCCGGTCTGGGCCTGCGTGTCGGTCGTGGACTGCGCCGCGGCGTCGTCCTTTGCCGGAGCGGCGCTCTGGTCTGTCTGGGCGACCGCAGTGCCGCCGGCGAGCAGGGCGACGAGCGCCGTGGTCGTGAGCAAGCTGCGTAACATGGCTTCCTCCTGTATTTCGCTTTGGCTCGGGAAAGCCCCGATGCCTGATGACTGAAGAACGAGCAGTATCGCGAAGGGTTCCGTAAAGGATTGGGGCAATAAAGCGGCCGGCGACTGAATTCGCTGCCGGGTTCGAGGGGCCCCTGCCGGCTCGCTGGCAACAGGGCCGGACCCTTGCCCCAATCCTTCGCGCCGACCTGCAGGAAGTGTTCTATATAGCGGTTTTGCAACCTCTTTTCCGTCCCGGCCCGCGTCTTGGGACTTGCTGAGTTGGCCTTACTAAGCAATGATCCCGCTGGCTGTGGGGAAGGGGGGAGCTAACTTGGCCGCTTGTCCGGTTCCGAATCCGTTCGACGACCAGCAATTGTCCGGCCTGGCCGACCAGACGGCCGAGCGCATTCGCCGGGCGGTGGAAATCTGGTGCCGGGGCGAGCGGCTGCGCCTGGACGGCGAGCAACTGGCCGCGATCCATGTGTTCCGCGAGGCGGCCGCCCTCGGCCTGCTGTCGCGCGACGAGTCACGGCACTCATCGAGCACCCTGCCGCACCCCCAGGTCGTCGCCAGCGGCCTGTCCGGAGAGCTGCTCCTCGCCGTGCGCGATGCCATCCGGCAGGCGACGCGCGAGCGCGGCGCCCAGGACCCGGACGAGCAGGACTGACCCTCGCGTCCCCGCCTCGCCGGCACGGCGTCCCGCGACCTGCCTACTCCTGTTCCCCGGACGACACCTGCTCGCGGCTCGGCCGGGGCGAGCTGTAGAAGGCCTCGATCGCGGCCAGTCCCTCCTCGGCCGTCTCGACGAAGCGCACCAGCGCCCGGTCGGCCTCGGCGATCGTGCCCTCGGCGACCAGAAAATCGAAGTCGAGCACCCGCCGCCAGTAGTCGCCCCCGAACAGCAGCACCGGCAGGGGATCCATCTTGCCGCACTGGATCAGGGTCAGGGCGTCGAACAGCTCGTCCAGCGTGCCGAAGCCGCCGGGAAAGATCGCCACGGCCCCGGCGCGCATCAGGAAGTGCATCTTGCGCAGTGCGAAGTAGTGGAACTGGAAGCAGAGCGCCGGCGTGACGTAGGGGTTCGGCTCCTGCTCGCGCGGCAGCACGATGTTGAGGCCGATGCTCTCGGCGCCGGCATCGTGGGCGCCGCGGTTGGCCGCCTCCATGATGCCGCCGCCGCCGCCGGTGATGACCATGAAGCGCTGGCCGTCGGGCAGTTCGCCGCGCTCGGAGATCAGGCGGCCGAAGCGTCGCGCGACCTCGTACCAGTGGGACTTCTCCGCGAGCCGGCGCTGGATCGCCGCCTGCGCGGCATGCTTCGGGCTGTCGGGATGCTGGCGGCCGAGGGCCGCCCAGGCCTCGAGGCTGGCCTGCGCGCTCTCCGGGTCGGGAATCCGGGCGCTGCCGAAGACCACTACCGTCGAGATCACGCCGTGCTGCTGCAGTAGCAGCTCGGGCTTCATCAGCTCCAGCTGCAGGCGCACCGGCCGCAGCTCGTCCTGCAGCAGGAAGGCCTGGTCGGCGAAGGCCAGGCGGTAGCTCGGCGAGCGGGTCTGCGGCGTCGGCTCGCAGCGCTCGGATTCGCGCACCCCCTCCTCGGCGGAGGGATAGGGGCCTTTCCGGTGGTCCGGCGTCATGGTCTCTCCTTCATGGCGGCCGCCCTTGCGCCAGGTCGTGTCGCGGCGGCCGCTTCTGTTCTAGGGTAGCGGCCGGGTCAAGGGGGCAGAAGGGGAACCGGCGATGGCGGAAACCGGCGCGGTGCAGCTGTGCTTCCACGGCGCGGCGGGGGTGGTCACGGGCTCCTGCTACCGACTGGTGCGCGACGGCGTCTCCTTCCTGGTCGATTGCGGCCTGTTCCAGGGCAACAAGACCCTGCGGGAGCTCAACTACCGCGACTTCCCCTTCGATCCGGCGACGCTCGACTTCGTGGTGCTGACCCACGCCCACATCGACCACAGCGGCCTGCTGCCCAAGCTGGTGCGCCAGGGCTTCCGCGGCCCGATCCTGGCGACCGAGGCGACGCGCGACCTGCTGAGCTTCATGCTGCCCGACAGCGGCTACATCCAGGAGAGCGAGGTCGCCCGGCTCAACGAGCGCAACCGGCGGCGCGGCCGGCGCCCGGTCGAGCCGATCTACCGCAAGTCCGACGCCGAGCGCACGGTGCGCCGCATCGTCGGACGGCCGTTCGACCAGTGGTTCTCGCCCGCGGCGGGGATCAGGGCGCGCTTCTGGAACGCCGGCCATATCCTCGGCGCCGCTTCGGTCGAGCTCGAGATCGCCGGCGCCGGGCGCGGCGAAGCGCTGCTGCGCCTGCTGTTCTCCGGCGACATCGGCCCGCAGGAGAAGGCCTTCCACGACCGGCCGGAGGCGCCGCGCGGGCTCGACTACCTCGTTGTCGAAGGCACCTACGGCGACCGCGAGCGCGAGGACCTGAGCGTCGAGGCGCGTCGCGAGCTGCTGTGCGAGGAGATCACCACCGCGCTCGGGGCCGGCGGCAACCTCCTGATCCCCGGCTTTCGCGGTCGAGCGGACCCAGGAGCTGCTCCACGACATCGCCCTGCTGATGGCCGGTGGGCGCCTGCCGCCGGCCCGGGTGTTCCTGGATTCGCCGCTGGCGATCAAGGCGACGGAGGTCTTCGAGGCCTATGCCGGGGACCTCGTCGACCTGCGGCCCGGCGCGACGCCCTTCCGCGGCCCCGGCTTCGCCTTCACGCCGCGGCCCGACCAGAGCCAGCGGCTGTCGCGGATCACCGAGGGCGCGATCATCGTCGCGGCGAGCGGCATGTGCGACGCCGGGCGCATCCGCCACCACCTGAAGAGCAACCTCTGGCGCCGCAACGCGACCGTGCTGTTCGTCGGCTACCAGGCGCCGGGGACGCTCGGCAACATCCTGCTCGGCGGCGCCAGGAAGGTACGCATTCACGGCGAGGAGATCGCGGTGCAGGCGCGCATCCGGCGGATCGACGCCTACTCGGCCCACGCCGACCAGCGCGAGCTGCTCGAGTGGGTGGCCGCGCGTCTGCCGGTCGCACAGGCGATCTTCCTGACCCACGGCGAGCAGGCGGCGCTGCGCGCGCTCAAGCACCGCCTGGTCGAGACGGGCCTGGACAGCCGCAAGGTGATCGTCCCGCGGCTCGACGAGCGAGTCGAGCTGGTCGCCTCCGGACGCGTGCGGCTGCGCCCCGACCAGGCGCGCGCCGCACCGCGCGCGACCGAGGCGCTGGACTGGCACAACGACTACGCGGACCTGCTGCTGACCCTTGGCGACCGCCTGCAGGCGCTGCCGGACGACGCCGCCCGCGAGGCGCTGCTGCACGACCTGAAGCGCCGCACCGCGGCCGGCTGAGCTTGCCTCAGGGCGCGAGGAGGCGGATCGGCGCACCGGCGCGCCAGGCGGCGATGGCCTCGACGCTCTGGCGGTAGAACAGCTCGAGGGTGCGGCGCGTGGCATAGCCCAGGTGTGGGCTCGCCAGCAGCCGTCCCTCGTCGATCAGCCGGCGCGCGCGCAAGGGGTGGTCGGGGGGCAGCGGCTCCTGGTCGTAGACGTCGAGCGCGGCGCCGCCAAGCCGGCCGGACTCGAGCGCGGCGAGCAGGGCCGGCGTATCGACGATCGGGCCGCGCGAGGTGTTGACCAGGGCGGCGTCGGGCTTCATCGCCGACAGCTCGGCGGCGCCGAGCAGGCCGCGGGTGCGCGCCGACAGCTGCAGATGGATCGAGACCAGGTCGGCCTCGGCGACCAGGTCCGTGAGGGTGGCGGTCCGCTGGACGCCAAGCTCCGCGCAGCGCGCCTCCGTCAGGTTCTGCGACCAGGCGGCGACGGTTATGCCGAACCCCTGGGCCAGGCGCGCGACCTGGCCGCCGATGCGGCCGAGCCCGAGCAGTCCGAGCCGCAGCCCCTCGAGGTCGCGGCCGAGCCCGACCTGCCAGCCGCCGTCGCGCAGCGACAGCGCCTCGGGCAGCAGGCGGCGCGACAGCGCCAGCATCAGCAGCAGGGTCAGCTCGGCGGTCGGCGTCGCCCGCGATTCGGTGCCGCAGACCGGAATGCCGCGCGCGCTCGCCGCCGCGACGTCGATGGCGGCGTTGCGCGGCCCGCTGGTGACGATCAGCTGCAGCTTCGGCAGCGCCTCGATGAGGCTTCCCGGGAAGGGCGTGCGCTCGCGCATCAGGCAGAGGACCTCGAAGCGCGCCAGCCGCTCGGCCAGCGCGGCAGGCTGCTCGAGCGTGTCGCGGAAGACGGCGATCTCCTCGGCGCCGAGGCTCTGCCAGTCCGCCAGCCCGAGGGCGACGCCCTGGTAGTCGTCCAGGATCGCGATGCGCATCCCCGCCTCAGAGACCCGAGGCCAG
This sequence comes from Tistlia sp., assembly GCF_040905785.1. NCBI lineage: Bacteria > Pseudomonadati > Pseudomonadota > Alphaproteobacteria > Rhodospirillales > Rhodovibrionaceae > Tistlia > Tistlia sp. The sequence continues at coordinate 32,132 of NZ_JBBDQW010000029.1, read as the reverse complement.
GAAGCCGCCGTCGACGGCGATGTCGGCGCCGGTGACGAAGCCTGCGGCGTCGGAGGCCAGGTAGACCGCGGCGCCGGCCAGCTCCTCGACCTCGCCGAAGCGGCGCAGGGGCGTGCGCGCGAGCGCCAGCTCCTTGCGCGCCGGGCTCATGCGCTCGCGATTCATGTCGGTCATGAAGAAGCCGGGCGAGATGGCGTTGACCCGGATGCCCTCGGCGGCCCACTCGGCGGCCAGGCCCTGGGTCAGGCCGGCGATGCCGTGCTTGCTGACGCCGTAGACGACCGCGCCCGCCCAGCCGCGGTGGGCGGACAGCGAGGCGATGTTGATGATCGCGCCGCCGCGCCGGCCCTCCCGCCCGCCGCTCTCGGCGTCCTGGGCGAGGAAGCGGCGGCGCGCCGCTTGGCAGGCGAAGAACACGCTCTTGAGGTTGGTGTCCAGGACCGCGTCGTAGTCCTCGGCCGTGAACTCGGCGGCCGGCTTGATGATGTTGATGCCCTGGCAGTTGATCAGCAGGTCGAGCCGGCCGGCGTCCGCGGCCACGCGTTCGAACAGCGGGTCGAAGCCGGCCGGGTCGTTGGCGTCGGCGAGCAGTCCGCTGGCCTCCATGCCGGCCCCGCGCAGCCGCGCCACGACGCCGTCCAGCTTGGCGGCGTCGCGGCCCGACAGGCAGAGGCGGGCGCCGGCCTTCCCGAGTCCTTCGGCGAGCGCGCGGCCGATGCCGCCGGAGCCGCCGAGGATCAAAACGACCTGGCCGGCGAGATCGAATGGCTGTGGCATGCGGAAGACTCCCCTGAGCGATGACGGCCTCGCGCCGGAGTGCCTGCGAGGCTTCTTGTATCTGCCATACTAGCTACGCTACCTACTGCGAGTACACCGCCCGGGCAGGGCGAGCGGAAGCGCGAGGGCGGAGCATGCTGAAGCGGACCAAGTCCCTGACGGAACAGGCGGCCGACGAGATCCGTACGCGCATCGTGCGCGGCGACTTCCAGCTCGGAGCCCCACTGTCGGAGAACACCCTCGCCAGCGAGCTCGGCGTCAGCAAAACGCCGATCCGCGAGGCGCTTCTGCAGCTCAAGATGGAAGGCCTGGTGTCGATCCAGCCGCAGCGCGGCAGCTTCGTCTTCGACATGACCTCGCAGCAGGTCGTCGAGCTCGGGGAGCTGCGCGACACCCTCGAGGTCGCCGCCCTGCGGCTCGCCGCCCGGCGCAGCGGCCGGCAGCTGGTCGGGGTGCTGGCGGCCATCGGTGTCGAGATGGATCGGGCGGTCGCGGACGAGGACGGGCTGCGCTACCGGACGCTCGACGCCGACTTCCACCAGGCCTTCTTCGACCACTGCGGCAACAGCTTCTTCGCCAGCTGCTACCAGGGCTTCGCCTTCCGCGTCCAGGCGCTGCGCGCGCGCCTCTCGAACAAGCCGGGCCTCAACGAGCGCTCGCTCGGCGAGCACCACCGGCTGATAGAGCTGCTGGCGCGCGACGAGGTCGAGGCGGCGGAAGAGCTGCTGTCGCGCCACGTCCACGCGACGGTCGCGCAGTACGTCGCCAGCCAGGACCGCACCGGCGACGAAACGGCGGCCTGAACGCCCTTAGCCGCGGCCGAGGGCGGCCGCCTGGCGCGCCGCCTCGGTGATGCGCCCGTAGTCGCCGGCCGCGAGCCACTCCGGGCGGATCATCCAGGAGCCGCCGACCGCAACCACGTTGTCCAGCGCGAGATAGTCCGCCAGATTGCCGGGCCCGACGCCGCCGGTCGGCACGAAGGCGAGGTCGGGCAGGGGCGCCGCCAGCGCCTTCAGCGTCGCTGCGCCGCCGTAGGGCCCGGCCGGGAAGAACTTGACGACGCGGAAGCCCGCCTCGGCCAGGGTCATGGCCTCGGAGGGCGTGGCGCAGCCGGGCAGGAAGGGCACCGGGCTGCTGGGGGCGGCCTCGATCAGGGCGGCCGTGCAGCCGGGGGAGACCAGGAAGCGCGCGCCCGCCGCGAGCGCGGCCTCGAAGTCCGCCGGGCGGCGCAGGGTGCCGGCGCCGACCACGACCTCGGGCAGCTCGCCGGCGATGCGACGGATCGCCTCCAGCGCGGCCTCGCTGCGCAGCGTGACCTCGACGAAGACCAGGCCGGCGCTGGCCAGCGCGCGCGCCAGCGGCACGGCCTGGCCGGCTTCGGTGACGGTGACCACGGGGACGATCCCCGGCCGGCGCCAGGCCTCGGTCGCGGCCGCCCCGGGATCGAGGAAGGCGCCGCTCACGAGCGTTCCTCGCTCTCGGCCAGCGAGGCCATCTGCCGCTCGACCTCGGCGCGCCGCGGGATCGGTGGCACCGCGCCGTAGCCGCGCGTCGAGAGGGCCGCGGCGACGGTCGCGTAGCGCGCCGCGGCGAAGGGGTCGCCGCCGCGCCTGAGCTCGGCCAGGAAGCAGCCGTCGAAGCAGTCGCCGGCGCCGGTCGCGTCGAGCGCCTCGACTTGCGGCGCCGGCACGCGCTGCCGGCGCTCCGGCGTCGCGATCAGGGCCCCCTCCCTGCCCAGGGTCAGTACGACCATGCCAGCGCCCAGCGACAGGTAGCGGTCGACGATCGCGTCGGGCTCCTCCAGGCCGGTCAGCAGGCGGGCGTCCTCGAGCCCGGGCAGCAGGATGTCGGCCAGCGCCGCGGTCGCCTGGACGATCGCCCGGGCGCGCGGCAGCGGCCAGAGCTTGAGCCGTAGGTTGGTGTCGTAGGAGATCAGGGCGCCGGCCGCGCGCGCCTGCTCGAAGGCCGCGAAGACCAGGTCGCAGGCGCCGGTCGAGATGGCCTGGCTGATCCCCGAGGCGTGGACCAGGGCGCTGTCGGCCAGCGCCGCCGCCGCCGGCGTTCCCGCCGCCACGGCGGCTGGCGTCAGGCGGCTGGCCGCCGAGCCCTGTCGCCAATAGGAGAAGCGGTGGCCCTCCTCGCCGTGGTCGATCAGGTAGAGCCCGGTCGAGGCCTCCGGGTCGCTCGACACCAGCGCGGCATCGACGCCCTCTTCGGCCCACAGGCCGCGCAGAGACTCGCCGACGCTGTCGGCGCCGAGCGCGCTCAGCATCGCGGTGCGGGCGCCCTGGCGGGCCGCGGCGACGGCGACGTTCGAGACGTCGCCGCCGTGGCCGAGCTGCAGGCCGCCCCGGGTCGCGTTGAGCTCGCCCAGCGGCTCGCCGATGCACAGCAGGTCGAAGGTCATGGCTTCCCTTTGCAACAGCGCAGCCGGCTTGTCCATGGCCGGCTCTCGGCGCCGCCCGGGTGCCCCGCGGGTCGCCGCAGTTGCGGGGCCGGGCAGGCCTGCATCATTGCGGTGTTGTGGCTCCGCCGCCTTGCCCTATTCTGCTCTCCGTCTTCCAAGCGCGCGGGAGCGCTGCCATGAGGCGATCGCCGGCGGCCGGCCGGAGCGAGGAGCCGGACTTCCTGAACAGCTGCGAGCCGCGGCTCGCTTGGCTGTACCGCTACTGGGATGAGCGCCGGCGGGGCCGCATCGGGCCGCGGCGGGCGGACATCGACCCGGTCGACTTCCCCGCGCTTCTCTCCTGCATCCTGCTGATCGACGTGCGCCACGATCCGCTGGACTTCGTCTACCGGGTTGTCGGCACCGAGGAGGTCCGGCGGCGGCGGCAGGACCCGACGGGGCAGCGGATCTCGACCCACTACTACGGACCGAACCGCGAGGACGCCGTGGGCTGCTACACCGCGGTCTGCGAGAGCCGCCGGCCGCTCTACGACCCGCGTCCCTATCGCACGGAGTTCGGCGGCTACAGCGACGAGGAGACGCTGTTCCTGCCGCTCTCCGAGGACGGCCGGCGGGTCAGCCAGGTGCTGGTCCTCGCCTGCCGTGCGGACTAGGACCAGACTGATTCGGACCACTGGGGGAGGGACGCGTGCTCGATCAGATCTTCGTCGTCGCGGGCATCACCGTGCTGGTCATGGTCAGCCCCGGCCCGGACATGGTCATCGTCCTGCGCAACACCCTGCTCGGCGGGCGCGTGGCCGGCCTCAAGACCTCGGCGGGCGTGCTCGCCGGCAACCTCGTCCACATCGCCTACTGCGCGGTCGGCGTCGGCTGGCTAATCTCCCAGAGCATCCTCGCCTTCGCGGCGCTGAAATACGCGGGCGCCGCCTACTTGATCTACCTGGGCGTCAGGAGCCTACTCGCGGCCGGCGGCGACGCGCCCCTGGAGGAGACGCCGAAGCCGGCCGTGGCCGGGCGAACCTGGTTCGTCCAGGGCTTCCTCAACAATATCCTCAACCCCAAGGGAACGCTGTTCTACCTGGGCGTCTTCACGCTGGTGATCACGCCCCAGACCTCGGCGCCGACGGTGCTGCTGCTGGTCGCGATCATGATGGCGATCAGCGCGACTTTCTGGCTCGGCTTCGTCTGCACGCTCGATCTCGGCATCGTCAGGACGACGCTGCTGCGCTGCCGAAGCGCGGTCGAGCGCCTGTTCGGCGGCCTGCTGATCTTCCTCGGCCTGCGCGTCGCCGTGATGGAGCGCTGACCGCCGGGCGAAGCCCCCGTAGGAGCGAGCCCGGGCCGGGGCGGCCGGAGCCCTTCCGGCCCGGGTTCCCATGCTTCCGGGCGGTGGATACCATCGCCGCCGCGAGGGGAGCGGTCAGGGAAGGCACGGGAAAGATGCGCGAGGCGGCCCAGGAGCGGGGAAAGTCGCGCAAGGGCAGCCTGCGCCGCTCCGAGATCATCGAGATGGCGGCGCTCTGCTTCATGGAGCGCGGCTACCACGCGACCAGCATCGACGACGTCGCGCGCCGGCTCGGCTGCACCAAGGGCCGCATCTACTATTATTATGCGACGAAGACGGCGCTCTTCTTCGATGTCCACCGCGAAGGCATGGACCGGCTGTTCGCGGCCCTGGAGCCGGCCCTGCAGGCGCAAGGCGACGGCCTGCAGGTTCTGCAGGCTATGCTGGGCGCCCACGCCCGGGCGATGCTCGAGCACCACGCCTACGAGACCGTCGTCGCGCAGGGCGTGCAGGTTCATCGCTTCGACGCCACCACCCCCGACCAGCGGCAGGAGATGGCCGAGCTCATCGCGAGCCGGGACCGCTTCGAGAAGCATTTCAAGGATGCCGTCGCCGCGGGGATCGCCGACGGCTCTCTGCGCGCGGTCGACGTCTCGGTAACGGCGAAGGTGCTGCTCGGCGCCCTGCAGTGGTCGATCTTTTGGTACCGGCCGCGGCCCGGCGACGACGAGGCCTCGCGGGCCAGGCTGGCCGCGACCATGGTGGAACCCCTGATCGAAGGCCTGCGCCCTCGGGCGTAGATCGCCCCCGTTGACAGGCCCGGCGGCTCACCATTAAAAAACTACCCAGTAGTATTGTTTGGGCGAGTGAGGGACCGTCGATGGCGAAGACTCGATCCCCGGCGGATCGGCGATCATGAGGGTGCTGGTGACGGGCGCGGGGGGCTTCCTGGGCCGCCGTCTAAGCCGAGCGCTGGTCGCGGCCGGCAGCCTCGCCGGAAGTGATGGCCGGCGCCGGCCGATCGCCGAGCTCTGTCTCGCCGACCTCGCCGCCTTCGAGCCGCCGCCGGCCCCCGGCCTGGCGATCGAGACCTGCCTGGGCGACCTGGCGGAGCCGGCCTTCCTGGAGTCGCTGATCGAGAGGGGCTTCGACAGCCTCTTCCATCTCGCCTCCCAGCTGACGCTGCAGGCGGAGCGGGATCCGGCGCGCGCCTACATCGTCAACGTCGAGGCCCTGCGGCACCTGCTGGACGGGGCGCAGCACTGCCCCACGGTGGTCTTCGCCTCCTCGATCGCCGTCTTCGGCGGCGAGTTGCCGGAGACGGTGGGCGACGAGGTCGCGCCGGCGCCCACGACCACCTACGGCATCCACAAGGCGATCGACGAGCTGCTGATTGCCGAGTACTCCCGCCAGGGCTGGGTCGACGGCCGGTCGCTGCGTCTGCCGATCGTGTTGACGCGGCCCGGCACGCCGCAGCCGGCGGTCTCGGATCGCCTCGCCGGCATCCTGCGCGAGCCCTTCGCCGGCATCGACGTGAGCGCGCCCCTCGCCGCCGGAACGGCGGTGCCGGTCGCCTCGGCCGGGGCGGTCGTCGCGGCGCTGCTTCGGGTCCACGACCTGCCGGCCCACGAGCTGCCGGCCAGGCGCGCCTTCAACCTCCCGGGCCTGACCGTCACCGTCGCCGAGCTCGCCGAGGCGGCGGCGCGGCGCGGCGCGACCGGGAAGGTCACCTACGCGCCTGATCCCCAGATGCAGGCGATCGTCGATGGCTGGCCGAGCCGCTTCGTCTCGGACCGGGCGGCGCGGCTCGGCATCGCCGCCGATCCGGACGTCGATGCCCTGGTCTCCGACTACCTCGACCACCGGGAGGACTGAGGTGTCCGACGGCGAAGATTCGCGGCGCGCTCCGGCACGCGCGACGCAGGGCGGGGCCGCCATCTGCATCGTCGGGGCCGGCTCCTCGGGCGTGACGGTCGCCAAGGCGCTCAAGGAGCAGGGTCTCGCCTTCGACATCTTCGAGAAGGGCTCGAGCGTCGGCGGCATGTGGCGCTACGGCAACGACAACGGCCAGAGCTCCTGCTACGCCTCGCTGCACATCGACACTTCGCGTCCGAACCTCGGCTACAGCGACTTCCCCATCGACCCCTCGCTGCCCGATTTCCTGTCCCACGAGCAGTTCTGCGCCTATCTCGAGGCCTACGCCGAGCGCTTCGGCATCCGTGAGCGCGTCACCTTCCGCACCGAGGTGAGCGCGGTCGTGCCGGCCGGCGAGGGCTTCCGGGTCCGCCTCTCGACGGGCGAGGAGCGGCACTACCGGGCCGTGGTCGTCGCCAACGGCCACCTGTCCGACCCCAGGCTGCCGGACTTCCCGGGCACCTTCGACGGCCTGCAGATCCATTCGCACCACTACCGCACGGCGGAGCCCTTCCGGGACAAGCGGGTGCTGGTGGTCGGGATCGGCAACTCCGCGGTCGACATCGCCGTCGACCTCGCCCGCGGCGCCCGCCACGTCTTCCTCTCGACGCGCCGCAGCGCCTGGGTCATGCCGAAGTACCTGCTGGGACGCCCGGTCGACCAGGTCTCGGGCTTCATCGCCCGGAGGCTCCACCTGCCGACCACGACAACACGCCGGATCATGTCCTGGCTGGTGCGCCTGCTCGCCGGCGACCAGCGCCGCTTCGGGCTGCCGCGGCCGGCGCATCCGATGTGGCGCGAGCACGCGACGCTCAGCCAGGAGCTGCTGCCCTACGTCGGACACGGCTACATCACCGTGAAGCCGAACGTCGCCGAGCTGCGCGGCAAGCGCGTCGCCTTTGTCGACGGCAGCGAGGAGCCGCTCGACGCGATCGTCCACGCCACCGGCTACAACATCACCTTCCCCTTCCTGTCGCCGGAGGTCTTCGACCCCGATCGACAGGCCGGCCGCCTCTACCGCCGCATGCTCAGCCTCGAGCATCCGGGCCTGATCTTCGCCGGCCTGGTCCAGCCGATCGGCCCGACGATCCCGCTCGTCGAGATCCAGGGCCGCTGGATCGCCGGCGTCCTGTCCGGCGCTATCCGACTGCCCGACGACGAGGTCCGCCGGCAGGAGGTCGAGGCCCACCTCGAGAGGCAGCGCCGGACCTACCTCGACAGCGCGCGCTACCGGCTGGAGGTCGACTACCGGCACTATGCGCGCCAGATGAGTAACGACCTGCAGAAGGGCGTGGCGGGCCGCTGAGGCCGGCGCCGGGGAGGAAGCATGACCGAGGCACGCTGGAAGCACCGCCCCGAAGGCTCGAACTGGGGCGAGTTCGGCGCCGACGACCAACTCGGCCGGATGAACCTCGTCGATCGCGACAAGGTGCTTCAGGGGCTCGCCGAGGCCAAGGAGGGGCTGACCTTTTCGCTGTCGCTGCCGCTCGACTACCCGGGCGGCAGCGACCTCAACCCGCGCCGCAAGCCGCCGATCCTGCGGCCGACCCTGCGCGGCGACCGGGCCAACTTCAACGCCGTGCCCTCGGCCGCCGCGCCCGGCGAGGAGCCGACCGACGTCTTCTGCGACGACCTCGCGATCCTGCACCTGCAGTACTCGACCCAATGGGACGCGCTCTGCCACGTCGGCTCGCAGTTCGATGCCGACGGCGACGGGGTCGCCGAGCGCGTCTACTACAACGGCTTCCGCGCCGGACGGGAGATCGTCGGGCCGGACGACCCGGAGGACGCGGGGCTGCCGTCGCGGATGCCCGAGCGGAGCACCTCGCGGGCCGGCGCCCTGGGCATCGAGAACCTGGCGGCGCACGGCGTCCAGGGGCGCGCCGCGATGATCGACCTGCGCGCCCACCTGGGCGACGCGCGCACCCTGGTCGGCTACGACCGCCTGATGGGCATTCTCGAGGCCGACGGCGTCGAGGTCGAGCGGGGCGACATGGTCTGCCTGCACACCGGCTTCGCCGACATCGTCCTGGAGATGGCCCGCGAGCCCGACCCGGCACGGCTGCACGGGGCGGCCGCGGTGCTGAACGGCCGGGACGCGCGGCTCCTGAACTGGGTCACCGACTGCGGTCTCGCCGCGCTGATCGCGGACAACTACGCGGTCGAGGCCCTGCCGGCGGAGCCGGGCGCCGCCGCCCGCTGCTCGGGCCTGCCGCTGCACGAGCACTGCCTGTTCAAGACCGGCATTCCGCTCGGCGAGCTCTGGCACCTGACGCCGCTCGCCGACTGGCTGCGCGCCCGCGGCCGCTACCGCTTCCTGCTGACCGCGCCGCCGCTCAGGCTGCCCGGCGCGGTCGGCTCGCCGGTGTCGCCGGTGGCGACCGTCTGAGGGAGCGGGAGTCCTGCCGGCTAGATCGCCGCGCCGGCCCGCGAGACGGTGGCCACCAGCTGCACGAGCCGCGGTCCGAGTTCCTCCTCGAGCCGCTCCTTCGGCAGCAAATAGGCCGGCCCGCCGCAATTGAAGGCGAGCAGCGGCGAGCCGCTCTCGGGCGAGCGGTAGGGCGCCGCGACCGCGTGGACGTCGGACTGCCACTGGCCGAGGTTGGTGTAGAAGCCCTTGGTCCGGACCTGCTCGACGGCCTCCAGGATCTCGTCCTCCATGCGCGGCCAGCTCTCCTCGCCGACCCGCTCGCGGATCTTCTCGAGCAGCGGTCCACGCTCCTCCTCGCTGGCGCCGGCCAGGTAGGCGCGGCCCATGGCCGAGCGCGCGAGGGAGATGCGCGAGCCGACGTCGAGCTGGAGCGAGATCATGCCGCCCGAGCGCGCGCAGGCGACGTAGGTCATGCTGAGCTGGTCGCGGCTACCCAGCGCCACCAGCACGCCGGGGCCGGCCTTGTCGGCCATCTCCTGCATGTAGATGCGCGCCGTTTCCCGGATCTTCATGCCGCCCAGGCAGGCATAGCCCAGGCTGAGCACCGAGACGCCCATGCGGTAGCGCCCGGTCGCCTCGTCGTAGACCAGGTAGCCGAGCATGCTCAGGGTGTAGGTCAGGCGCGAGACGGTGGAGGTCGGCAGGCCGGTGCGCTGCGCGAGCTCCAGGTTGCCGAGGCCGGCGTCGGTCGGGCGGAAGGCACGCAGGATCTCCAGGCCCCGGTGCAGCGCCGAGACGAATTGGCGCTCGCTCTCGAGCGGCTTGCCGGGATCGCCGAGCGCCCCGCCCGGTCCCGCGTAGTTCGATCGCTTTCTCACCCTCGAAGATCCTCGTCTGGCGCGCTGTGATCCATGACCGCCCCCGGCGGCGCGGTCCCGGCAGATAAGCGGAAAGCGGTGCGGCGGCAAGCCGGCCCCGTCGCGCTGCGCTCGCGGGTCACGGCGCGTCGCCCCGGCGCTCGCGGTCCTGCAGCTCCTTCCACTGCAGCTTGCCGGTCGGCGAGCGGGGCAGCGCGTCCAGGAAGGCGACGGTGCGGGGGCACTTGTAGGCGGCCATCTCGCCGCGGCACCAGGCCAGGATCTCGGCTTCCCCGACCTGGCCCCTCATCTCCGCGCGCAGCGCCACGTAGGCCTTGACGCTTTCGCCCCGGCGCTCGTCCGGCGCGGCGACGACGCAGACCTCCGCGATCGCCGGGTGGCGGTGCATCAGCGTCTCGACCTCGGCCGGCCAGACCTTGAGGCCGGCGCAGTTGATCATGCGTTTCAGCCGGTCGACGAGGTAGAAGTAGCCCTCCTCGTCGTAGTAGGCGATGTCGCCGGTGCGGAAGAAGGGCCTGCCCTCGAGCTCGAGGAAGGCGGCGCGCGTGCCCTCGGGGTCGTTCCAGTAGCCCTTGAACACCTGGGGCGCGTCGATGACCAGCTCGCCCGGCTGGTCCGGCCCCAGCTGCCTGTCGGTGCCGATCTCCAGGATCCGGCTGTCGACCTCGAACAGGGGCACCCCCAAGCATTGGCGCCGCGGCCGGGCGATCGGGTTGGTGTGGGTCGCGGCCATGGTTTCCGACAGGCCGTAGCCCTCGACGTATTCGCAGCCTGTGAGCGCCTTCAGCCGGTCGGCGATCCCCGCCGGCATGGCCGCGCCGCCGCCGCCGATCGCGCGCAGGCTGCTGAGGTCGTAGCGGCCGGCGTCGGGGTCCGTAACCAGGTCGATCGCCATCGTCGAGATGCTGCGCCAGCGGGTCACGCGGTGGCGCCGGATCAGCTCCGCCGCCACCCGGCGGTCCCAGCGCACCATGACGACGAGGCTGCCGCCGACGTGGATCGGCGCGTTCATGGAGTTCTGCATGCCGGTGACGTGGAACAGCGGCAGCGCGACGAGGCTGACGTCCTGCTCGCTCATGGGGTTCCAGGCGATGCCGCCGACGATCGTCGTCATGACCGTGCGGTGGGTGTGCATGCAGCCGCGCGGCCGCCCCGTGGTGCCGGAGCTGTAGGGGATGACCGCCAGGTCGTCGGGCCCCGCGCGCGGCGGGTCGGCCCGCTCGCCCGAGGCGAGCGCCTCGGCCCAGCGGACCACCCCGGGCATCCCGTAGTCCGGCGGCGACGGGCGGTCGAGCGGCGCCGGCAGCGGCAGGTCGAAGCCGGGATCGGCCGCGTCGGCATAGGCCGCGGCGACGACGGTGGTGAGCGCCCCCGCGCGCAGCTGCCCGGCGAGCGCCTCGAGCAGCTCCTGCCCGGCGAAGGCGACCCTGGCGCCGGTGTCGGCGACGAGGTGCTCGAGCTCGCCCGCCCGGTTCATCGGGCTGACCGGGACGACCACCGCGTCGGCGCGCAGGATCGCGTAGTAGGCGACGATGAACTGCGGGCTGTTCTGCATGAACAGGAGGACGCGGTCGCCCCTGGCGACGCCTGCGCGCTTCTGCAGGTAGCCGGCCAGGCGCTCGACCTGCTCGTTGAGCGCGGCATAGGTCGTCGTGCGGCCGTGGAAGATCGTCGCCGTGCGCTCGCCGAAACGGCGGGCGGTCGCCTCGAGATTGGCGGCGATCGTCCGCTCCGGCACGCTCAGCCGGCGGGGCAGGCCGGCGGGCCAGACCTTGAGATGGCGCTCGAACATCGGGTCTCGCGGCCCTCCCTTTCGGCGGCGCTCCGGCAGCGGTGCCGGGCCGCCGCCGCCGGGCCGCCGCCGACGCCCGCGGCCGGCGCCGGGCAAGTCTGGCACAGCGTGGCCAAAAGGGTCAATTTGACGGGATTCAATTCTGCGCGGCGGAATTCGTCCCGCCTGCCCCGCGCCCGCTGTTGACCCTTTGCGGGGAGTCTCCTACCGTTGATGGGCTGCGGGACAAATTTCTGCGGTGCAAAATTCGCCCGCCGCCCTCCTCGGCGCCGGGAACAAGAAACCGGGCGCCGCCGACGCGCGGCGTCTCACGATGGGAGGAGTCGGATGCGCTTCACGATCAGGAACAAGGTGGCGCTGATCGCCGCCGTCGTCGTCGCCGCGGGCCTGGGCTGGGCCGATGCCGGCGCCCAGGACACGATCCGCTGGCGGGTGCAGAGCCACTGGCCGAGCGCCTCGAGCTCCTACACCGACAGCCTGGAGCGGCTGAAGTCGACGCTCGAGGAGCAGACCGGCGGGCGGCTCGTGCTCCAGCTGCACGAGGCCGGCGCGCTGGTCCCGGCGACCGACATCTTCGACGCGGTCAGCCGCGGCGTCGTCCAGATGGGCACCATCTCGCCCGCCTACATCCGCGACAAGGTCTCGACCGCGGGGATCGCCTCGGGCCTGCCCTTCGCCTTCCGCGAGGTCTGGGAGGCGGCCTACTTCCACAAGAGCCTCGGGCTGGAGCAGATGCTGCGCGAGGAGGCCGCCGAGTACGGCGTCTACTACTCGACCGACAAGGTCTACCCGACGGAGATGGTGGTGAAGCGGCAGATCGAGACCATGTCCGACTTCCGCAGCCTCAAGATCCGCTCGTCGGGCGCGCTCCAGGAGTTCCTGACCGAGGCCGGCGCCGCGGCCTCCTACGTCTCGGGGCCGGAGCTCTATCCCGCGCTCGCCACCGGCGTCGTCGACGGCGCGCACTGGGGTGCCGCCCAGGGCGCCAGCAGCATGGGCCTTTACGAGGTCGCGAAGTACCACGTCCTGCCGCCGCTCAACATCGCCGGCACCGATGCCTTCGTGATCAACCAGGAGGCGCTCGACGAGCTGCCGGAGGATATCCGCGAGACGGTGCTCAACGCGCTCGAGGAGCAGTTCTGGTTCCGCACCAACGAGTACCAGTACAAGGAGAAGATCGCGCTCGCCAACGCCATGCGGGACCAGGACGTCCAGGTCATGCAGCTGCCCGACGAGGTGATGCAGGAGATCACCGAGGTCGCCCGCCAGAGCTGGGAGCGCGAGGCCGAGAAGGGCGAGAAGGCGGCCGAGGCGCTGGCCAATCTCAAGTCCTTCATGGCCGACCTCGGCTACATCGAGAGCGCCGACTGACGAGCGGCCTCGGCGCCGCCCCCGTCCCGCCGTCGAGGCGGGGCGGCGCCGGCTCCTGTGCGGAAGGCGGCCGCTCCTTCGGCCTGCACCCGGCCCGCCCCCCGGCCCGCGAGGTCCCATGAACGTCCTGTGCCGCTTCGCCCGGGGCATCACCCGCCTGAACGACCGGATCGGCGCCGTCGCCGCCTACCTGGTCCTGCCGATCTTCGCCCTGCTCCTGCTCGAGGTCGGGCTGCGCTACTGGCTGGGGCGGCCGGCGGTGTGGACCGGCGAGCTGGCGCAGATGCTGTTCGGCGCCTACGCGCTGCTCTCGGGCGCCTACCTGCTGGTCCATTCCGGCCACGCCAACGTCGACATCCTGCACGGCGCGCTGCCGCCCCGGGCGAGGGCGGCGGTCGACGTGGCGACCTCGGTGCTGCTGTTCGTCTTCATCGGCGCGCTGCTGTACTTCGGCAGCTCGATCGCCTGGCAGTCGACCGCGCGGCTCGAGACCTCCATGTCGGCCTGGAATCCGCCGATCTGGCCGCTCAAGCTGCTGATCCCGATCGCGGCCCTGCTGGTGCTGCTGCAGGGCTTGGCGAAGCTGATCGCCGACCTGCAGGCGCTGGGCCTGCTGCCGGCCGACGAGGAGGTGCTGCCGGAGGCGGAAGGCCAGGAGAAGGGCCTGTGAGCCTCGAGCTCCTGACGCTGCTCTTCTTCGGCGCGCTGCTCTTCTTCCTGCTGCTCGGCCTGCCGCTGGTCTTCGTGCTGGGCGGTGTCTCGGTGATCTTCCTCTACTTCACCTGGGGGCCGGGTGCCTTCTTCATCGTCGCCTCCCAGATGTGGAGCACGATGGGCAGCTTCACGCTGCTCGCCATCCCGCTGTTCGTCTTCATGGCGATGATCCTGGAACGCACCGGCGTCGCCAGCAGCCTCTACCGGATGATGCACCTCTGGTGGGGCGGCGTGAGGGGCGGGCTGGCGATCGGCACGGTCGGCATCTGCGCGCTCTTCGGGGCGATGTGCGGCATCAGCGGCGCGGCCGTGGTGACCATGGGCACGATCGCGCTGCCCTCGATGCTCGAGCGCGGCTACGACAAGCGCATGGCGCTCGGCTGCATCAACGCCGGCGGCGGCTTCGGCATCCTGATCCCGCCCTCGGTGATCATGATCCTCTACGCGCTCATCACCGGCGATTCGGTCGGCAAGCTGTTCGCCGCCGGCATCCTGCCTGGGCTGCTGCTGCTGGTGCTGATCTCCGGCTACATCGCGATCCGCTGCTGGCTGCAGCCCGAGCTGGGCCCGGCCCTGCCGCCGGCGGAGCGCGGCACCTGGCGCGAGCGGCTGCTGGCGCTGCGCGCGGTGCTGCTGCCGATGCTGATCGTGGTCATGGTGCTCGGCTCGATCATCGGCGGCATCGCCACCCCGACCGAGGCCGCGGCCCTCGGCGTCGCCGGCGCGCTGGTCTCGGCGGCCGTCCACCGGCGGCTCGACTGGGCGCTGATCCGCGAGGCCTCGCGGCGCACCTTCCGGCTGACCGGCATGATCGTGTGGATTCTCTTCGCCGCCCACGCCTTCAGCTCGGCCTACCAGGGCATGGGCGCCCAGGACCTGATCCGCGAGCTCGTCCTGGACCTGCCGGGCGGCCCCTGGGCCACCGTCATCCTGTTCCAGCTGGTCATCTTCCTGATGGCAATGGTGCTCGACCCGCTCGGCATCATGCTGATCACGCTGCCGGTCTTCGTGCCGGTGATCGTCGCCCTGGGCTTCGACCCGATCTGGTTCGGCATCCTCTTCATCATCAACATGGAAATCGGCTACATGACGCCGCCCTTCGGCTTCAATCTCTTCTACCTCAAGGGCATCGTGCCGCCGAGCATCTCCATGACCGACATCTACCGCTCCGTGATCCCCTATGCGCTGGTGATGATCCTCGCCATGGCGATCATCATGGTCTTCCCGCGGATCGCGACCTACCTGCCGGGGCTGCTGTTTTGAGCGGCTTTCCGGAGGAGGAGCCGGTCGGCATCCAGCGGACCCTCGGCTTCAGCGTCGAGGCCTGGGAGGACGGCCGCGCGGTGCTCGTCCTCGAGGTCGACGAGCGGCACCTGAACCGCAGCGGCGTGCTGCACGGCGGGGTCGCCGTCACCCTGCTCGATCAGGCGATGAGCCTATCGGGCCTGTGGACGCCGGAGGACGACCCGGGCGGGCGGCGCAAGTCCGTCACCCTGTCGCTGACGACCAGCTTCACCGGGCAGTGCGACGGCGGGGTCATCCGCGCGGTCGGCACCCGGCGCGCGGCGGGCCGGCGCATCTATTCCTGCAGCGGCGAGCTCACCGGTCCCGACGGCACGGTCCTGGCGATCGCCCAGGCGACCTTCCAGCTGCGGCGGGGCAGCGAGCGACCGCAGCCGCCATCCGACGGGTAAGCCTTCAGGCGACCTCGAACAGGCCGGCGGCGCCCATGCCGCCGCCGACGCACAGGGTGACGACGACGTAGCGCGCGCCGCGCCGCCGGCCCTCGAGCAGGGCATGCCCGACCAGGCGGGCGCCGGTCATGCCGTAGGGGTGGCCGATCGAGATCGAGCCGCCGTTCACGTTCAGCCGCTCGTCGGGAATGCCGAGGCGGTCGCGGCAGTAGAGCACCTGGCTGGCGAAGGCCTCGTTCAGCTCCCACAGGTCGATGTCCTCGACGCCCAGCCCGGCCCGGGCGAGCAGCCGCGGCACCGCGAAGACCGGGCCGATGCCCATCTCGTCCGGCTCGCAGCCGGCGACGCTGAAGCCGCGGAAGAGTCCGAGCGGCTCGAGGCCGCGCCGTTCGGCCAGGCCGGCCTCCATGACCAGGCAGGCCGAGGCGCCGTCGGAAAGCTGGCTGGCGTTGCCGGCGGTGACGAAGCGGCCGGGGCCGCGGACCGGCTCCAGCTGGCCCAGGGCCTCCAGGGTCGTGGCCGGTCGGTTGCATTCGTCGCGCGCGGCGACGACCGGCTCGTGCCGGACCGCCTCGCCGGTGCCCTCGCCGACGCGCTTCACGGTCTCCAGCGCGACGATCTCGGCGTCGAAGCGGCCGGCCTGCTGGGCCGCCGCGGTGCGCTGCTGGCTGGCCAGCGCGTAGGCGTCCTGCGTCTCGCGGCTGACGCCGTAGCGCTCCGCGACGATGTCGGCGGTCTCGATCATCGGCATCCAGAGCGCCGGCCGGTTGGCCATCAGCCAGTCCTCTGTCAGGTGAGTCTGGTTCAGGTTGGCCTGGGTCAGGCTGATCGATTCCAGGCCGCCGGCGGCCATCGCCGGCACCCCGTCGACGATCACCCGCTGGGCGGCCATGGCGATGGCCTGCAGCCCGGAGGCGCAGAAGCGGTTGACCGTGGCGCCGGCGACGCTGCTCGGAAAGCCGGCCCGCATCGCCGAGAGGCGTGCGATGTTCTTGCCGGTCGCGCCCTCGGGCAGGCCGCAGCCGAGGATCACGTCCTCGACCTCCTCCGGCTCGAGCCCGGCGCGCGCCACCGCGTGGCGCAGCACGTGGCCCCCGAGGACGGCGCCGTGGGTCGCGTTGAAGGCGCCCTTGAAGGCCTTGCCGATCGCGGTGCGGGCGGTCGAGACGATCACGGCCTCGGTCATGGCAGGGGCTCCTTTATGTGCCTTCGGCGATCCGGCGGCCGGCGGCGGCGAGCAGGCCGGCGCGGCTGCCGACCTCGCGGGCGTCGGCGTTGCTGGCGTTGCCGAGGGCGGCGCGGGCTGCGACCCCCTGGAGAATCGCGGCCAGCCGGAACAGGGAGAAGGCGAGGAAGAAGCGCCAGTGCGGCAGGGCCGGGCGGCCGCTGTGCTCGCAGTAGGCGGCGAGAATCTCCTCCTCGCCCGGGATTCCGAGCGCCGCCAGGTCCAGGCCCTGGAGGCCGCGCACGCCCGGCACGCCCGCCGGCAGGTGGTAGGGCATGCAGAAGTAGGCGAGGTCGGCGACCGGGTGGCCGAGGGTCGCGAGCTCCCAGTCGAGGACGGCGACGATGCGCGGCTCCTCGGCGTGCAGGACCAGGTTGCCGACGCGGTAGTCGCCGTGGGCGATGGCGGTCTCCTGCTCGGCCGGCACCCGCGCGCTCAGCCAGGCGGCCAGGCGGTCCATGTCCGGCAGACCGCCGCCCTGGCGCGAGGCCTCGTACTGCCGCGACCAGCGGCTGACCTGGCGCTCGACGTAGCCCTCCGGCCGCCCGAAGCCCGCGAGCCCGACCGCGCGCCAGTCGACGGCGTGGAGCCTGGCGAGGGTCTCGACCATCGCCAGGCGGCTGGGCCGACGCTGCTCGGGCGAGAGGTCCGGTGCGGCGGGGTCCGCCGCGATCCGGCCCTCGACGTAGTCCATGACGTAGAAGGCCGTGCCGATCGGGCCGGGGTCCTCGCAGAGCAGCCGCATCCCCGGCACCGGCACCGGCGTCGGGGCGAGCGCCGCCATCACGCGGTACTCGCGCTCGACCTGGTGCGCCTTGGGCAGCAGCTCGCCCGGCGGCTTCTTGCGCAGCACGTAGCGCTGCCCGCCGCGGCAGGTCAGCAGGAAGGTCGGGTTGGACTGGCCGCCCTGGAACTGCCGCAGGGCGAAGCCCTCGGCCGCGCCCGGCAGCCGCCCGCCGAGCCAGCGCGCCAGCGCCGCCTCGTCGAAGCGGTGCGCCGGCAGGACCGGGCAGGTCCGGGTCTCGGGCGCCTGGTGCCCCGCCTCCCTGGGCCCGTTTTCAGGCGCCCGGCTCATCGGCCCGCCGTCAGGCGATGGTCTCGCCGCCGTCGGCGACGATGGTCTGGCCGGTGACGTAGGCGCCGGCGGCGCTGGCCAGGAACAGGGCGACCCCGGCGATGTCCTCGGGCTCGCCGAGCCGGCGCAGCGGCGTCCGCGTCTCGGCCCGCTCGAGCCGGACCGGATCCTCCCAGAGCGCCCGCGCGAAGTCGGTCTTGACCAGGCCGGGCGCGATAGCATTGACGCGCACGCCCCGCGGCCCCCACTCGACCGCGAGGTTGCGCGCCAGGGCCGCCTCCGCGGCCTTCGACATGCCGTAGGCGCCGAGCGTGCCGGTGCCGCGCAGGCCGGCGATGCTGGAGACGATGACGACCGAGCCGCCGCCGGCCTTGGCGATGTGCGGCAGCGCCAGATTGCAGAGCTGGACGGTCGAGCGGACGTTGGTCCCCATGATCTTGTCGAAGGCCTCGTCGCTCAGCTCGGCGAGCGGTCCGTAGGCCGGGTTGATCGCGGCGTTGCAGACCAGCACGTCGAGGCGTCCCCAGGCCGCGAGGGTCGCCTCGACCAGCGTCGTCAGCTGCTCCTTGCGGCCGATGTGGCAGGGCACCGCCAGGGCCGTGCCGCCGGCCGCCTGGATCGCCTCGACGACCGGCTCGCAGGCCTCCCGGGTGCGGCTGGAGACGACGACGCGGGCGCCGGCGCGCGCGAAGGCCTCGGCGATGGCGCGGCCGATGCCCCGGCTCGAGCCGGTGACCACGGCGACCCTGTCCTGGAGGTCGAACATCGCCCTCACCCCGCCGCGGCCGGCGGGCGGTTGCCGCCGTAGGCCTTCAGCTCCAGCCGGGTGATCGTCTCCTCGTGGACCTCGTCCGGGCCGTCGGCGAGGCGCAGGCTCCGCGCCTTGGCGTAGGCGGAGGCCAGGAAGAAGTCCTCGCTGACCCCGGCGCCGCCGTGGACCTGGATCGCCCGGTCGATGACCCTGCAGGCCATGGCCGGCGCCACGACCTTGATCATGGCGATCTCGCCGCGCGCCGCCTTGTTGCCGAGGCTGTCCATCAGGGCCGCGGCCTTCAGCGTCAGCAGGCGCGCCTGCTCGATCTCGCAGCGCGAGCGGGCGATGTCGCGGCGCACCGTGCCCTGCTCGGCGAGCGGCCGGCCGAAGGCCTCGCGCGCCAGGGCCCGCCGGCACAGCGCCTCGAGCGCGCGCTCGGCAAGGCCGACCAGCCGCATGCAGTGGTGGATCCGCCCCGGCCCCAGGCGGCCCTGGGCGATCTCGAAGCCGCGGCCCTCGCCCAGCAGCAGGTTGCCGAGCGGCACGCGGACCGCCTCGTAGAGGATCTCGGCGTGGCCGTGGGGGGCGTGGTCGTAGCCGAAGACGCTGAGGCCGCGCTCGATGCGCACGCCCGGCGCGTCGAGCGGCACCAGGATCATCGACTGCTGCTTGTGGGGCGGCGCCTCGGGATCGCTCTTGCCCATGACGATGGCCAGGCGGCAGCGCTCGGAGTTGCCGCCCGACGACCACCACTTGCGCCCGCTGACCACGTAGGAGTCGCCGTCGCGCACGATCGTGCAGCGGATGTTGGTGGCGTCGGAGGAGGCGACGTCGGGCTCGGTCATGGAGAAGCAGGAGCGGATCCGGCCCTCCATCAGCGGCCGCAGCCAGGTCTCCTTCTGCGCCTCGCTGCCGTAGAGCGCCAGGATCTCCATGTTGCCGGTGTCGGGCGCGTTGCAGTTGAAGACCTCGGGGCCGAGCGGCGAGCGCCCCATGATCTCGCAGAGCGGCGCGTAGTCCAGGTTCGAGAGCCCGGCGCCGCCATAGGCGCGGCCCGCCTCGTGCGGCAGGAAGAGGTTCCACAGGCCCTGCGCGCGCGCCTCGGCCTTCAGCTCGTCCATGATCGCCGGGTACTGCCAGGGCGAGGCCAGCGCGCGGTGCTGCTCCTTCCACAGGCTCTCGGCCGGGTAGACGTGCCGGTCCATGAAGGCCAGCAGCCGCTCGCGGAGCTCCTGGGCGCGGTCCGAGAACTGGAACATGACCCTCCTCTCCTGCGGCGGCCCGCGGCCGGTGCCCGCGCCCAGTGCACGCCGGCGGCGACAGCGGCAAGGCCCGAGGCTGTCACAGCGCGAGCGAGACGGTCAAGTGAGATGGAATTTAATCCCGCAAAGAGGAATTTGCGGGAGAACGGCAGCCAAGGATGTTGCGCCAACCCGGGAGGACGGAGGCTGCTTGCCACGGTGAAGCCGAGGGGAGGCTGGGTGCCGGGGCGGACACTCGAAGAGTGGCTGGGGCGCCAGGATTCGAACCTGGGATCACGGGACCAAAACCCGATGCCTTACCGCTTGGCTACGCCCCAGCAGAGCCTGCCCGGAAGCCGGCGACGTTAGCCCCCGGCCGGTCGTCCGGCAAGGGCCGCCAGGGGCGGCGCGGGCGCCACGCCGACGACCGGGCGGCGCCGGCCGCTTATTCCGCCGTGCCCAGGATCGGCGCCGCGGCGGCCCACCAGGCGGGCCGGTCGGCGGCGATCGCGGCGGCGGCCTCGCGCGCCTCGGCGGCGGTCGCGTAGAGGCCGAAGCAGGTCGCGCCGCTGCCGCTCATGCGCCCGAGCAGGCAGCCCGGGGTCGCGGCCAGGGCGCCGAGCACGGCGTCGATCTCGGGGCAGAGCCGGCGCGCCGGCGCCTCCAGGTCGTTGCGCCGCCCGGCCAGCAGGTCGGCCAGGGCCTCGGCGTCGCGCGGCGCCGCCGCGGGGAGGGCGCCGGCCGGGGCGAAGGCGCCGGTGCGCGCCTGGAAGACGGCGGCGGTCGAGAGCCCGACGCCGGGATTGACCAGCACCAGCCAGGCCTCGGGCAGGGCCGGCGCCGGGCTCAGGACCTCGCCGATGCCGCCCATCAGGGCCGGGCGGCCGTAGAGGCAGACCGGCACGTCGGCGCCGAGCGCCGCCCCCAGGCCGAGCAGCAGCTCCTCCCCGGCCTCCAGCCGCCAGAGCGCGGCGAGGGCGCGCAGCGCCGCGGCCGCGTCGGCGGAGCCGCCGCCGACGCCGGCGGCGACCGGCAGGCGCTTGTCGAGGACCAGGCGCCCGCGCGCCGGCAGGCCCACGGCCTCGGCCAGCAGGTGCGCGGCGCGCAGCACCAGGTTGCCGCCGTCGGCCGGGATGCCCTCGGCGAAGGGGCCCTGGACCGCCAGGCTCAGGGTGCCGGCCGGCTCGGCCCACAGGCAGTCGCCGACGCCGGCGAAGACGACCAGGGAATCGAGCAGGTGGTAGCCGTCGGCGCGCCGGCCGACGACCTCGAGCCAGAGGTTGACCTTGGCCGGCGCCGGGTAGGCGTCGCTCGTCATCGGCAGGGCGCCAAGCGCCGCAACCCGCTCACGGCCGGCGTCAGATGTTGCGGGGCTCGGCCGGCAGCCCCTCTTCGAGCTTGAGCTCGATCTTCGGGATCTCCTCGGCCTCGGGCTCCAGGCTGAGCGCGCGGCGCCACTGCACCCGCGCCTCCCGCTTGCGGCCGGTGCGCCAGTAGGCGTCGCCCAGGTGGTCGTTGATCACCGGGTCCTGGGGCTTCAGCTCGACCGCCTGCTCCAGGGTCTCGACCGCCTTGCCGTAGTCGTGCAGCCGGTAGTGCACCCAGCCCAGGGAATCGACGATGTAGCCGTCGTCCGGCTTGGCCGCGACCGCGCGCTCCAGCATCTTGCGCGCCTCCTCCAGGTTGAGATCCTGCTCGATCCAGGAGTAGGCGAGGTAGTTCAGCACGTAGGGCTGCTCGGGCTCGAGCTCGAGCGCCCTCTGGAAGTCGGCCTCGGCCTTGTCCCACTGGCCGGTGCGCTCGTAGGCGATGCCGCGGAAGTAGAAAAGCGTCCAGGGCGTGCGCTCCGGGCCGAGGCGCTCGACCGCCTTCTCGTAGGCCGCCGCGGCCTCCTCGAAGCGCTGGTCGGCCCGGTGCAGGTTGCCGAGCTCGTAGTAGGGCTCGAAGCGCTCCGGCCGGTCGGCGGCGAGACGCTCCAGCAGCGAGATCGCCGGCTCGTCGCGCTCCAGGTGCTCGAGCTCGCTGGCGATGCGCAGGCCGACCGACCAGTGGTAGGGGCTGGCCACGGCGATCTGCTCGTAGGCGAGGATGGCGCCGTCGGGCCGGCCCTGGCGCTGCAGCAGCTCGCCGACCAGCACCCGCGCCTCGTCGAGGCCGGGCTCCAGCCAGAGTGCGAGATGGGCGTAGAACAGTGGGCCCTCGCTTGACTCCTCGCCGCTGAGGATCTGGGCCAGGTCGAACAGGACGGTGGCGATGCCCTGGGTCGTGCTCGCGACCAGCGGCGCCGGCGGCGCCTCGGCCTCGAGCCCCTCGCGCATCAGCGCGACCAGGCTGGCGCTGTCGCTCTCGGCGGCGAAGCCCTCGGCGATCGCCTCGGCCCGCTCCCGCTCGCCGTGGCGCAGGTAGTAGTTCTTGACCAGGCGCAGCAGCCAGAAGGAGGTCACCGAGGTGTCCTCGGCTGCCGCCGTCATGGCGGCCTCGGCGGCTGCCTGGTCGCCGAGCTTCTCGTGGATCAGCCCGCGGTGCACGGCGAGCCGGCTCTCGAGCCGCTCGAGGCCGGTCAGGCCCTCCAGCGCCGCCTCGACCGCCGCGGCGTCGCCGGCCTCGGCGGCCAGCCAGGCCCGCATCAGCGGCTCGGCGATGCGCGCCGGGCCGCGCTGGCCGACCTCCTCGAGCTGGCTGCGCGCCTCCTCGACGGCGCCGCGCCTGAGCGCGGCGGCGGTCAGCACGAGCTGCGCCAGCTGGTGCTGCGGCGCCCGCGCGACGACCTGCCGGGCGAGCGGCTCGGCGTCGGCGAAGCGGCCCTCGACCGCGAGCAGCAGGAAGGCCCGCTCGAGCAGGGCCTCGTTGCCGGCGTCGCTCTGCAGGCTCCTCAGGTAGAACTCGGCGGCGGCGCCGTTGTCGCGCAGCTGCTCCGCGACGACGCCGGCGAGGAAGTCGCCGTAGGGCGAGGCGTCGTCGTCGGCGCGCAGGGGCGCCGCCTGCAGGACAAGGCCCAGGGCCGCGGCGCCGAGCGCCGCCAGGGCCCGGCGAACCGGGAGGGCCCTGCGAACCGGGAAGGCCCGGCGAACCGGTAAGGACTGTGCGGCCACTTGAAGAGCTCCCGTGGTTGGGTCGCCCGGCGCGGCCGGACGAGGGGCGATCATGTCAAGCGCGGCCGGCCGGAACAACGCCGGAGGCCCGCCGGCCGCCTCACCTCGCGGGGGGGGGGGGCGGGGGAGGTGCGCCGGCCGACGAACCCGCCTACATGTTCGGATAGTTGGGGCCGCCGCCGCCTTCCGGCACGGTCCAATTGATGTTCTGCCGCGGGTCCTTGATGTCGCAGGTCTTGCAGTGCACGCAATTCTGGGCGTTGATCTGGAAGCGCGGGTTGCCGCCGGCCTCGTCGCGCAGGACCTCGTAGACGCCCGCCGGGCAGTAGCGCTGCGCCGGCTCGTCGTAGGTCGGCAGGTTGTACTCGATCGGGATCGAGGGGTCCTCGAGGCGCAGGTGGACCGGCTGGTCCTCCTCGTGGTTGGTGTTCGACAGGAAGACGCTCGACAGCTTGTCGAAGGAGACCACGCCGTCGGGCTTGGGGTAGTCGATCCTCGGCATCTTGTCGGCCGGCTTCAGGGTCTCGTGGTCGCCGTGGCGGTGCCGGAAGGTCCAGGGCGCCTTGCCGCCGAGCAGCTTGAGGTCGAAGCCGCCGATCGCCATGCCGAGGCGCATGCCGAAGCGCGCCGCCGCCGGACGCAGGTTGCGCGCCCGGTGCAGCTCCTCGTGGACCCAGGACTTCTCGTAGGCTTCCGGATAGGCGGCGAGGGTGCCGTGGCCGGCGTCGCCGCCGGCCAGCGCCGCGAAGGCCGCCTCGGCGGCCAGCATGCCGGTCTTCATGGCGGTGTGGCTGCCCTTGATCTTCGGCACGTTCAGGAAGCCGGCGCTGCAGCCGATCAGGCAGCCGCCGGGGAAGGCCAGCTTCGGCACCGACTGCCAGCCGCCCTCGTTGAGCGCGCGCGCGCCGTAGGAGACCCGCTTGCCGCCCTCCAGCATCGGCCGGATCGCCGGGTGCTGCTTGAAGCGCTGGAACTCCTCGAAGGGCGAGAGGTGCGGATTGGCGTAGTCCAGGCCGACGACGTAGCCGACGTAGGCGAGGTTCCCGGCCAGGTGATAGACGAAGGAGCCGCCCCAGGTCCTGTCGTCCATCGGCCAGCCGGCGGTGTGCAGCACCAGGCCCTCGCGGTGCTGGGCCGGGTCGAGCTCCCAGAGCTCCTTGATGCCCAGGCCGTAGGTCTGGGGGTCGGCGCCCTCGCGCAGGTCGAACTTGCGCTCCAGGCCCTTGGTCAGGGAGCCGCGGCAGCCCTCGGCGAAGAAGGTGTACTTGGCGCGCAGCTCCATGCCCGGCGCGTAGGCCGCCTTGTGGGTGCCGTCCCTGGCGACGCCGAGGTCGCCGGTCGCCACGCCGGCGACGGCGCCGGACTCGTCGTAGAGCACCTCGGCGGCGGCGAAGCCGGGGTAGATCTCGGCGCCCAGCGCCTCGGCCTGCTCGGCCAGCCAGCGGCAGACGTTGCCGAGCGAGACGATGTAGTTGCCCTGGTTGTGGGTCTGCGGCGGCAGCAGCCACAGCGGCACCTCGGTCGAGCCCTTCTCGGTCAGCAGCAGGAAGCGCTCGCTGCCGACCGGCGTGTCGAGCGGCGCGCCCTTGTCCTTCCAGTCCGGGATCAGCTCGTCGAGGGCGCGCGGCTCCAGCACCGCGCCGGAGAGGATGTGGGCGCCGACCTCGGAGCCCTTCTCGACGACGCAGACCGTGATCTCGCGGTCCTGCTCCTGGGCCAGCTGGCGCAGCCGGATCGCCGCCGACAGGCCGGCCGGGCCGGCGCCGACGATGACGACGTCGTAGTCCATGTACTCGCGTTCCATACTCGCCCTCCCAGGCGTCGCGCCGTCGTGCCGGACCGGTCCGCCGCCCGTGGACCCGCGACCGCACTTGTGTCGGCCCTGCTTCAAGGTAAGGGTATAGTGAAGCCTCTTCGAGGGGGCAAAAGCAGTCGCTTTCGGGGGCCAGATGGCATAGGTGCGGCCGCCCGAAGCGCCGCCCGAACCGGGAGCAGGGCTTGTTGGCGGAACCGACGCGAGAGGAGCTGGAGGCGGCGCTGCGCTGGCTGGTCGAGGCCGGCGCCGACGAGGCCGTCGAGAAGTCCGCGCCCGACCGCTTCGCCCTGCCGGACCTCGCCGCCCCGGAGCCGCCGGCGCCCGCCGCCGCGCCTCCCGCGGCCGCGGGCCCGGGAGCCGTGGAGCGACCGTCGGCGCCCGCGGTCTGGACGCCCGACGGCCGGGCGCCGGTGTCGCTCGATTCGGCCCTGGCGGCGGCGCGCGCGGCGGCGGCCGCTGCGGCCGACCTGCCGTCGCTCTACCGCGCCATCGAGGCCTTCGAGGGCTGCGGCCTGAAGAAGACGGCGAGCCGGACCGTCACCCATCGCGGCGATCCGGCGAGCCGGGTGATGCTGATCGGCGAGGCGCCGGGGCGCGACGAGGACATCCAGGGCGAGCCCTTCGTCGGCGCCGCCGGCCGCCTGCTCGACCTGATGCTCGCCTACGCCGGCTTCGAGCGCGGGCAGGCCTACATCACCAACGTGCTGTTCTGGCGGCCCCCCGGCAACCGAACGCCGGAGCCGGCCGAGGTGCAGCTCTGCCTGCCCTTCGTCGAGCGCCACATCGAGCTGGTCGCGCCGCGCGTCATCCTGCTGCTCGGCGGCGTCTCGACCAAGGCGCTGCTGGGCGACCCGCGCGGCATCACGCGGGTCCGCGGCCAGTGGTTCGGCTACCGCCACGAGGGACTGCCGGCGCCGATTCCGACGCTGGCGACCCTGCATCCGGCCTACCTGCTGCGCCAGCCCGCCCAGAAGCGCCTGGCGTGGCGTGACATAATTGCCTTCAAAATGGTTAATCGCGGCGATTTCGATCCCTTGGCGTCTTAAGAAGCCAGGATAAATGTCTGAATCGCGACGGGATTTCATAAATCCTTACCAAAAAGCTGACGAAGCCTCGCTTTCGATCTAAAATCTTTTCGGGGAATGAGTGGACAGAGATGAGGGGGCCCGGTGTCTATCCTGGCCGAGAGAACAGTCTTGTGCCTGCTGCGCAGAGGGACCTGCGCACTGGCTTTCGCGGCGCTGGCCGGGCTGCTGCCGCTTTTTGACGGCGTCGCGGCGCAGGCCCAGGGTCGCGAGACCGCTGCCATTCCGCGCTTTGCGCCGAGCGGCCCCAGCGGCGTGCCGCGCGTCGTCTCCGCCCAGGACGAGAGGCTCTACCGCGAAATCTTCCGCATCCAGAAGATCGGTGACTGGACCTCGGCCGACCGCCTGATCGGGCGCCTGACCGACCGGCGCCTCATGGGCCACGTGCTCTATCAGCGCTACATGCACCCGACCGCCTACCGCTCCGAGTTCCGGGAGCTGAAGAGCTGGATGGCGACCTATCCCGACCATCCCGGCGCCGACCGCATGTACGCCCTGGCGATGAAGCGCAAGCCGGCCGGCGCGACCGCGCCGCGGTCTCCCGAGAAGGTCGGCAAGGCGCGCCTCGCCAGCCTCGGCGAGGCGGTCTACCTCTACCACTCCAACAAGAAGCGCAGCGCCAGCCAGGGCCGGCTGGTCGAGCAGCTCAAGCGGCGCATCCGCCGCGACGTCATGAAGACCCGCCTGAGCGCCGCCGAGCGGCTGCTCGCCGGCGGCGAGGTCCGCCGCCTGTTCGACCCCGTGGAGATAGACCAGGGCCTGGCCCAGGTCGCCGGCGGCTGGTTCCATCATGGCAGCGCCAAGCAGGCCTTCCGACTCGCCGCCGGGGCCGCCAAGCGCTCGGGCGCGCACCTGCCGGAGGCGCACTGGACGGCCGGCCTCGCCGCCTGGGTGCTCGACGACCTGGAGGCGGCGGCCGAGCACTTCGAGGCGGTCGCCAAGTCCGACCGGGCGGTCAGCTGGGACCGCGCGGCGGGCGCCTACTGGGCGGCGCGGGCGAACCTGCGGCTCGGCAATCCGGGCACGGTCTCGATCCTGCTGGTGCGCGCGGCGCAGGAGCGTCGGACCTTCTACGGCCAGCTCGCGCGCCAGGCGCTCGGCCTGGCCGAGGAGGACTCGCCGCCGCAGGTCGACGCCAAGGCCTACGGCCACCTGCTTAAGGAGCCGCGGCTGGCGCGCGCCGCCGCCCTGATCCAGGTCGGCCGGAACGAGCTGGCCCAGGAGGAGCTGATGCGTGCCGGCGGCTGGGACCAGCCGGAGCACGCCGAGGCGCTCCTGATCCTGGCCGAGCGGGCGCAGCTGCCGGCCTTCACGCTGCGACTCGCCAACCGCCTGACCCACGACTCGGGCCTCGCGATCCGTCCCGAGGTCGCGGACGCCATGCTGTTCCCGCTGCCGCCCTGGGAGCCCGAGAGCGGCTTCCGCGTCGACCGGGCGCTGCTCTACGCCCTGATGCGCCAGGAGTCGGCCTTCGACACGCGCGCCCACAGCGGCCACGGCGCCATGGGCCTGATGCAACTGATGCCGGCGACCGCGCGCTACGTCGCCCAGCAGGGCGAGCTGCCGAAGGGCACCGAGGCGCGGCTGTTCAACCCCGGCTTCAACATGGAGCTGGCCCAGCGGTACGTGCAGCGCCTGATGGCCGACACCGAGGCCGGGGAGGACCTGTTCCGGCTCGCCGCCGCCTACAACGGCGGCCCCGGCAACCTGCGCAAGTGGCAGCGGCGACTCGAGAAGGTCGGCTACCCGGCCCACGATCCGCTGCTGTTCATCGAGGCGCTGCCGAGTCGCGAGACCCGGCTGTTCATCGAGCGCGTGCTGACCAACCTGTGGATGTACCGCAAGCGTCTCGGCCAGCCGTCGCCCTCGCTGAAGGCGCTCGCCCAGGGCGATTGGCCGCGCTACGAGTCGCTGGACTAGCCCGGCGCCCTGCGCTTGACTTCCGGCTCCCCGCCCGCGGAGCAGAAGCCATGTCGCGCCTCGACGAAAGCAAGCCCTTCCTACCGGTCAACATCGCCCTGCTGACCGTCTCCGACAGTCGCAGCGCCGCCGACGACCGCTCGGGCGACAGCCTCGAGAAGATGATCGGCGAGGACGGCCACCGCGTCGTCCGGCGCCAGATCGTGCGCGACGAGGTGCCGGCGATCCAGGCCTACCTGAAGGACTGCATCGCCGATCCGGCGATCGACGTCGTGATCTCGACCGGCGGCACCGGCCTCACCGGGCGGGACGTGACGCCCGAGGCCTTCGAGGGGGTCCTGGAGAAGCGCATCGAGGGCTTCGGCGAGCTGTTCCGTTGGCTGTCCTTCCAGAAGATCGGCACCTCGACGATGCAGTCGCGCGCGCTCGGCGGCGTCGCCGGCGGCACCTACCTATTCGCGCTGCCGGGCTCGCCCGGCGCCTGCAAGGACGGCTGGCAGGACATCCTGCGCTGGCAGCTCGACAGCCGCTACCGGCCCTGCAACCTCGTCGAGCTGATGCCGCGCCTCAAGGAGCACCTGGTCGCCGCCGGCTGACTTGCCGGCGCCCGCCGCTTCTGCAAGCCTTGCGGGAACGCCCCGCAGCTTGCGGCGCGCGGTCGGGGGGAGAAGCGGGGGATGGTGAGAGCGCTGTTCGCAGGACTCCTGCTTGGTGCCTTGGCGGTGGCGGCCGGCGCTCCCGCGGCCCTGGCCGCCGGTTCCGGGCCGCAGGCCGTCGACTACGGCCTCTATTTCCTCGCCGACCCGCGCGACGACCCGGCCTGCGCCCAGCGCGCCGAGCAGGGACGCCTGGTCGCCGACCCGGCGATCACCAACCCGGCCATGACCTGCCCGGACATGACGGCCTGGAAGCTCTTCCTGGAGGCGGTCGGGCAGGAGTTCTGGCGGCGCTGGCCGGCCGATCCCCAGGCCTGGCCGCTCGAGCCCCTGCCGCTCTGCCCAGAGGGCGCAAGCGGACCCGACTGCTGCACGCCGGGCAGCCTGGACAACCCGGGCTACGACGAGGCCGGCAACCCGGCGCGCCACTGCCCCTATTTCCCGGGCCGGCACCTGGACGCCGGGCGCGAGCCGCCGCTGCCGCGCGCGCAGCCGCTGTCGAAGGCGCAGGATCTCCACTTCGACGCCGAGCTGGCGCGGCTGTCCGAGAGCGACCTCGCCCGGCTCGACCCCGGCCTGCAGATCCGCCAGTCGATGGCCGAGCTGGTGTTCCGCAACGAGGCGATGTTCGACTACCTGTTCGAGCAGGGCTACTACCACCGAGAGGGCCTGGCCGGCGCCTTCGCGGCGGCCAATGCGGCGCTCGCCGACGCACCCTACCGTCGGCCGCAGGGCGCGGCCGGGCCCGCGGCCATCGACTTCCCGATCGCCTCGCTGATGGTCAAGAGCAACTGGATCCTGCGCCAGCGGGCCGAGGCGCTGGGCGTCGTCGAGGACCCGGAGCATCCCTTCGTCGCCATGCGCATCGAATCGAGCGTCGTCGACAACAACGCCCGGATCTTCGAGCCGGGCGACTACTGGCTGATCTCCCTGCACGTCTCTTCCAAGGACCTGCCCGCCTGGTTCTGGGCGACCTTCGAGCACGTCGACAATCCCGGCCGCTGCGACACGCTCGGCTGCAACGACTCCTACGGCTTCGCCTCCCCCGACGCGCTGCCGGCCGGCGCCGCCACCAACTTCACCCGGCCTCACACGGCGCAGGACGAGCTGCCGATCGACTCAGAAGTCTACCTGACCGGGCGGCGCTACCCCGGCGGCACGATCTCGGAAGGCCTGGAGGCCGCCTTCACCGGCCTCGGCATCGCCACCGAGGCGTCCGGCGATCCGGCAATGCCGAAGCCCGCCGACCGCGCCTGGCGCAGCTACCGGCTCAAGGGCTCCCAGACCGGCTTCACCGACGCCACCGGCCGCCCCACGCTGAACGGCAACTCGGTGATCGAGGGCGGCTTCGTGCAGACCGCCTCCTGCATCACCTGCCATGCGCGCGCCCACGTCGGCGCGGCGGGCGTCCCGGACGTGCTCGGCGTCTTCACCAACGACCTCAGCATCCTCGGCTACGGCCAGAGCGCCAACGGCGTGCCGGAGCAGGGCTGGTTCACGGCCAGCCGCCAGCCGCCCGCGGTCCTGGCGCTCCAGACCGACTTCGTCTGGGGCTTCCTCTACGCCAACCCGCTGGCCAAGGTGGATTAGCTTTCCGGACGGAGCCCGGCGACCTGCCCCCGGAAGCCGACCCTCTTTGGAACCCCGACCCGGGGCAGGAGTTGGCAAAGTCAGCCGCTGCACCCTTGGCGAGTGAGAATCGGGTCCGGTACGCCGCCTTCGTCAGGGTGCGGCCGGGCACGACGCCCGCGAACCGGGCGGCCGAGGACGGCGACACGCACTGACGGAAGGATGGCGAGGGAAGATGTCCTATTGGCGCTTTGCCGCGATGATCGGCACCTCGACGGTGGTCATGTACGGCCTGATGTACCTGAACACCTACGCGCTGGAGCACGTCTTCTGGAGCCAGACCCGGGCCTGGATGGCGCTGATCATGGGCGCGACCATGTCCGTGGTCATGCTCGGCTTCATGCTGGGCATGTACCGGAAGCGGGCCCTCAACCTCGCCATCTTCGGCGGCTCCGTTGTCGTCTTTGCCCTGGCGCTCTGGCTGGTGCGCAGCCAGACGACGGTAGACGACGTCGACTACATGAAGGCGATGATCCCGCACCATTCGATCGCGATCCTCACGAGCGAGCGCGCGCGGATCACCGACCCGCGCGTCCGCAAGCTCGCGGACGAGATCATCGAGGCACAGGAGCGCGAGATCGCGGAGATGAAGTACCTGGTCAACGACCTCCAGGTGCGCGACGACGAGGTCCAGCCGGTGCGCGCGCCCGAGGTCGCGCGGATACTGCCGGCCGAGGAAGCCATCGCCGGGGCACAGGTGGCGACGCTCGACCCCGCCACGATGGACGAATCGGAGATCCGGGAGGCGATCGGGTCGGGACCGCGCTGCGCGGTCCGCTACACGGCGGCGGGCGGGCCGGTGCTGGCGATGAGCATGGCGAGCGCCGGAACGCCGGCGTCCGGCGTCGTCAAGGTCAACGGGAATCTCGTGCTGCTTGAGCCGGGGGATGGCGCGCGGGACGGCGAGATCCTGCTGCGCGCAGGTCCCATCCGGGCGACCGCGACCCCCGACCCGACGGAGCCTGCCGAGGAGATCGAGGGTGCCGAGCGCCGGGAAGCCGGCCTGGTCTTCGAGATCGGCGACAGCCTGAAGGCCGGCTACCGCGGCTACCTCGACTGCCTGGCCGAGCCGCCGATGAGGCCCGCGCGCCAGTAAAGGCGGCCCGGCCTGTTCCCGGATATTCTTGTTTTGTTCCTGACGTGCGACTATCCTCGCCGCCATGAGCGAACTGCCGCAGATCAGGGTGCGCAAGGGCCGCGGCGCGGTCAGCAACCAGGCCGGGCGCTTCGAGCCGTTGAGCCACGAATCGGTCGACGACGGCTGGACCGCCGAGGAGGAGCTGCTCGCGGCGAGCCGGGTCGAGACCCAGGTGCTGCCGGACAGCAGCCGGACGATCCTGGCGAAGAACGACTCGCCGGACGTGCCCTTCGAGCGCTCGATCAACCCCTACCGCGGCTGCGAGCACGGCTGCATCTACTGCTTCGCGCGCCCGACCCACGCCTGGCTTGGCCTGTCCGCCGGGCTCGACTTCGAGACCCGGATCTTCGCCAAGCACGACGCGCCGGAGCTGCTGCGCCAGGAGCTCGCGAAGCGCTCCTACGAGCCCACGACGCTGGCGATCGGCGCGGTCACGGACCCCTATCAGCCGGCCGAGCGCGAGCTGAAGATCACCCGGCGCATCATCGAGGTGCTGGCCGAGGCGCAGCACCCCTTCGCCATCGTCACCAAGTCGGCCGGCGTGCTGCGCGACCTCGACCTGCTCGGGCCGCTCGGCAAGGCCGGCCTGGCCAAGGTCTGCCTCTCGGTCACGACCCTGGACCGCAACCTGGCGCGCATCCTGGAGCCGCGCGCGGCGACGCCGTCGCGCCGGCTCGAGGCGATCCGCGGCCTGGCGGCCGCCGGCGTGCCGGTCGCCGTGCTCGCCTCGCCGCTGATCCCGGCGATCAACGACATGGAGCTGGAGCGCATCCTGGCCGCGGCGCGCGAGGCCGGCGCAACCAGCGCCTCCTACATCATGGTGCGCCTGCCCCTGGAGATCGCGCCGCTGTTCGAGGAATGGCTGGAGGCGCACTACCCGGAGCGCAAGGCGAAGGTGCTCTCGCTGATCCGCCAGAGCCGCGGCGGCCGCCTCTACGACAGCGCGTGGGGCAAGCGCATGCGGGGCGAGGGCGCCCACGCCGAGGCCCTGGCGCGCCGCTTCCGCCTGGCGGCGCGGCGCCTCGGCTTCGACGAGCGGCGCTGGATCCTCGACACCAGCCGTTTCCGTCGCCCGGGCGGCGACGCGCGGCAGATGAGCCTGCTGTAGCGCCGCCCTTCCCTGCCCGGCGTCTCGCTGTTTCCGCCAGCACCCACCCCGCTTAATCCCGAGCGCGCCCGCAGGGGCGCAGTCGAGGGACGCGAGGGGCGGTGCCAGGAGCGGCGCTTCCGGCCCGGGCCCGTGCGCCCCTCGACAGAAGCTATGGGGCTGGCGACGAGGCGGTAGCATCCTCGTGGTC